>NZ_DAHVQP010000064.1:0-75647 GCF_027317685.1 Saccharomonospora sp. | reverse complement strand
CGACCTCGAACCGGTCGGGATCGAGGTTCGCCATGATGCTGCCCGCCGACACACAGGAAATGGTGTGCTCGGTGCTTCGACCGCCGAAGACGACGGCCACTCGGGTCTTACGGCTACTCATGGGCGGCACCCTACCTTCGCGTCGGATGGAGTATGTCGACGAGCACCCCGAGGATGTTCCGCAGCGTCTCGCGTGAGCAGCCCGCGTATCCGACAGCGATGCCCGCAGTGGTGGGAGTGCCCGCGAAGTGTCGCGCCAATCCGTCGAGCAACAGTCCACGTTCGCGTCCCGCCTCCAGGCGTTCTCGTTCCTCCCGGGTGGAAGCGAGCGGAATCACAAGATGTGCCCCGGCGTCGTCCCCGAGGACGGGGATGTCCGCCTCCTGCAGCGCGGTGACGAGCATGGAACGGCGCTCGGACAATTCTCTGCGCAGCCGCCGCAGATGCCGCCCGAGGTCCCCGTGCCGCGCCAGTTCCACGAACACCAACTGGCCCGCCGGGGACGCCCGGGTGCCCGTGTCGTCCCGGTAAGCCAGCACGGCGGATGTGACGGCGGGCGGCGCCACCATCCACCCCACCCCCAACGTCGGGGTGAGGATCTTGCTGGTGGTCCCGAGGTGTACGACGACGTCGGGTGCCAGTGAGGCGAGCAACGGCAACGGTGCGACGTCGTAACGCAACTCACCGTCGTAATCGTCCTCCACCACCAGGAAACCTTGGGCTCGGGCACGTTCGACGAGTTCCACGCGACGGGCCGCGCTCATCCTGCCGCCGAGCGGGTACTGGTGTGCCGGGGAGCAGAACACCATACGCACGCCGTCGGGTATCGCGTCGGGACGGAGCCCCTCCGAATCCACCGCCACGGGCGCGACCCGCGCGCCCGCTCGGCGGAACGCCTCCACCGCCCGCTGATATCCGGGTTCCTCCACCCCCACGAGGTCACCGGGGCGCAGCATGGCCGCGGCCAGTTCCGCGACGGCGGCGGTCGTGCCCGCGGTGGCGAGCACGGATTCGGGTGCTGCGTCCAAACCCCGGTGACGGAGCAGGTGTTCGGCGATGGCAGCGCGGTACTCCACGATCCCCGCGCGTTCGGCCACCGACAACGGCGGCGTGTCGGCCGCCACGCGCCAGGCCCGCCGCCACGCGGCCCGGTCGAGGCCCTCGGCCCAGGGAACACCGGGGGTCAGCGCCAGCAGTGTCGGTGTGGGCTTCCGGTCGACGTCCACCGCGCCCCGGCGGCGGGCCACCGGTGTGGGCGGCGAGGTGGTGACGTAGGTGCCCGAACCGTGGCGACCGACGATCCACCCCTCGGCGTGCAGCTGTTCGTAGGCGGCCGAGGTGACGGCCCTGCTCACGCCCAAGCTGGCCGCCAGGGCCCGGGTGGACGGGAGTCGGTCACCTCCCCTCAGATGCCCGGCCGAGGCGGCCTCCCGCAAGGCGTCGGCGAGCTGCACCGACAGCGGCACCGACGAGGAACGGTCCAACGTCACCGGCACAACCGTCTGAACCGCATCCGCACGCATCGGGGCCACCTTCGCCTCAAGTGGACTGACCTGATCCTGTCAACGTGGCCACTTCATCATGCCACTGCGACGTTCTGTCACGGCCTTTCCACGATGCGCCATGGCGTGCGGGGATCTCCCGACCTCCCGCCCGTCGAACCGCCGTCGACTACGCGTCCGTCGCGGTCACCGCCTTCGGGCACGCGTCCGACCACCGCACGGGACGCACGGTCCTGTCCCCGTCCTGATAGACGTGCACGCTCACGGCGGGATCGGGACCGACGTTACGGACCCGGTGCACGTAGCCCGGTCCGAACACCCGCGAACTCCCGGCCCGCACCACGTGTGTCTCCGCCATCACGCCGGGCGACCCGTCCCGGTGGACCGTTTCGACGAGTTCCCCGCTGACCACGGTGAAAGCACCCGTGGTGGCACCGTGGTCGTGCACAACGGTGGCCTGGCCGGGCAACCAGGACAGCAACCACACCCGGTGTCCACCCACGGTGTCGACCAGGACGGCGAACCGTTCGTCCGGGTCGTAACGCAGCAGCGAGCGCCAACGGCCTCGATCGGCGGCGAACTCCATGGCCGTCCGCACGGGATGGCGGGACAGCACATCAGCGGGCAGGGGCGCGATGGTGTTCTCGGGCACGGCGAACATACGTGGGAATCCTCGATATCAGCTAAGAATGCGAAAAAAGGGCGACGAACGTACGAAAAGAGCACACGCGTGTCCTCACGCGCGGCGTGGCATCACCGACAACAGCGACAGCAGCGCCCCGAACAGGTGCGGACGAGGACATCCCGCGAACGCGGCAGGGGATTCGACGCACCGATGACTGACATAGGCCCAGGCAAACAGAGCCACCGAGCCGCGTCAAACGCAGAATCGGCTCGTGGACGGGGCTTGACACCGGTCCACGAGCCGCGAAACGAACCGAGTGGCCGTCACGACCATTCGTGTTTCTGCCTGCGCCCCAACAGTTCCGCGCCGACCGTGCCGGGATCGACCCCTTCGTGACACACGCGGTACATGGCGTCGGTGATGGGCATGTCGACGTCGAGTCGACGCGCCAACTCCCGGATCGAGCGACAGGACGTCACGCCTTCCGCCACCTGTCCCCCCTGCGCAGCCCGGGCCTGTTCCATCGTCTCGCCGCGACCGATGCGCTCACCGAACGTGCGGTTGCGGGACAGGGGTGACGAACAGGTCGCCACGAGGTCGCCGACGCCCGCGAGCCCGGCGAACGTGAGCGGATCCGCACCGAGTGCCGCGCCCAACCGGGCCATCTCCGCGAGCCCCCGGGTGATCAGCGTGGCCATCGTGTTGGTCCCGTAGCCCAGCCCGGCCGCCATGCCACAGCTCAACGCGATGACGTTCTTGCACGCACCACCGAGTTCGCAGCCGACGACGTCGGTGTTGGTGTACGGACGGAAGTAGGAGTTGAAACTGGCCTGCTGGATGGCCACGGCCCGATCGTGGTCGGCGCATGCCAGCACCGCCGCCGCCGGCTGCTGCTGCGCGATCTCCTTGGCGAGGTTGGGGCCGGACACCACGACCACATCACCGGGTTCGACCCCGGTGATGTCCGAGATGACCTCGCTCATGCGTTTGAGCGTGCCGAGTTCCACGCCCTTGGCGAGGCTGACGAGGATGGCGTCGGCGGGTAGCAAATCCCGCCATGCGGCGAGGTTCTCCCGCAGCTTCTGGCTGGGTACGGCGAACACCACGGCGTCCGCCGCCTCCAACGCCGTCGCCGCGTCGGAGGTGGCCGTCAGCCGCTCGGGAAGCCGGACCCCGGGCAGGTAGGAGGAATTGGTGTGCTGAGTGCGGATCTCGTCGGCGACCTCGGCTCGCCGTGCCCACAAGGTGACGTCACGTCCGGCGTCCGCGAGGACCTTCGCGAACGTCGTGCCCCACGAGCCCGCGCCCAGCACCGTCACACGTTGCACCGACATCGTCAGGCGCGTCCCTCCGCACTGTCCCGATGACGTGACGGCGGCTGCTCACCCCGAATCTCCACGAGCTGCTCCAGCACTCGGTCCATGATCAGCTCGGTGACCTCGCGTAGCAGCGCCTGATCACGTTTCCGCTCCCGATACGCGGACAGGTCCACCGGCTCGCCGACGTAGTGGTACACGGTCTTGCGCGGCAACGGGCGGAACTTCTTGGTGTAGCCGTTCCAGATCTGGTGCGTGCCCCAGCGGGCGATCGGGATCACCGGCACGTCGTTTTCCAGAGCCAACCTGGCCACACCCGTGTAGGGCCGTTTGGGCCACACGTCGGGGTCCTTCGTGATCGTCCCCTCGGGATAGATGACCACGATCTTGCCCTCCTGCAGGGTGCGGTGCGCCGCCCGCAGGCTGTCGCCCGCATCACTGGAGTCCCGATACACCGGGATGCCGCCCGAACCCGCGATGATCTTGCCGAAGATCGGGGTCCGGAACAGGCTGTCCTTGGCCATGAACCGCGGCACGCGCCCGTTCCGGTGCACGAAGACGGCGTCCACCGCGGGGTCCAAGTGCGATATGTGGTTCAGCACCAGCAGCGCGGGTCCACTCCGCGGGATGCGCTCCGCGTTGCGGTACACACTGCGGCCCATCCAGGTCAGCGGGTAGAACAACGCCGCGGCGGCGCCGACCCAGAAGCCACCTTTCTCGCGATCTGCCAAGGCTGTTCCTCCCGACGTCCGTTTCCCATCGTCTCCGACGCGTCCGAACGATCCTCCCACAGTCCTGCACGGCCTCCTGACCGCGACCGTATCCACTCTCCAGTAAAGAATGGTGGTGTGGCTGTCGACCTGATCGTGCCGCTCAAGGAACCGAGCAGGGGCAAGTCCCGGCTGAGGGACGGCCTGGGCTGTCCGGTGAGCGACCACCGGCACGCCGAACTCGTGCTCGCGTTCGCGTTCGACACACTGCGCGCAGCCACCGCGACACCGGGTGTACGCCGGGTGTTGGTCGTCAGCTCCGTCCCCGCGGCACTGACGGCGTTGCGGGAGCTGGGGGTCGACGTCGTCGGCGAACATGCCGACGACACCGGCGACATCGGTAACGACAGTGACAGCGACGACGACGGCGACGACAGCGACGGCAGCGACAGCGACGATGGAGCCCCGTCCGGACGCAACGGGGCGGGGAATGGCGCGGCGGGGCCGGTGGGCACGACCGACGGCGCGGACGCCGCGAACACCGGCCTGAACGCGGCTCTGCGCACCGGGGAACGGGTGTTGCGAGCCACGGACCCGGGATGCGTCATCGGCGCTCTCCAGGCGGATCTGCCCGCATTACGCCCTGACGAACTCGCCGCCGCCCTCGCCGCCGCCGACGGGCGTAGGGCGTTCACCGCCGATCGACACGGCAGCGGCACCACGCTGTTGCTGTCCGCACCGGGACAACGCCTCGATCCCCACTTCGGCCCGGGGTCGGCTCGGGCACACGCGCTTTCGGGTGCGTTGCCGTTGTCGGCGCCGCTGCCCTCACTACGCACCGACGTGGACACTCCGGGTGACCTGGAACACGCTCGCCTGCTGGGGCTGGGAGAGCGCACCCGAACCGTTCTCGACCGGGTCTGTCTACCGTCCTGAGTAGGGGCAAAAACACCCGCTCATAAGGGACAATGGTCGTGTGAGCGATGAGACCCAGGCATCCCCGGCCACCGGATTCGACCAGAGCGACAACGACCCGGGGCGTCGGTCCGCCACCACCACGCCGCCGCCCGGGGCGAACACCAGCCGCGCCTGCCCGGTACCGTCCGCGCCTCCCGCCGCCACCGACGTCGACCCCACCGAGAACACGCTTCCGGCCGACCGTTACTTCAACCGGGAACTCTCTTGGCAGGACTTCAACGCGAGGGTGCTGGCGTTGGCCGAGGACGAATCCCAGCCACTGCTGGAACGCGCCAAGTTCCTCGCCATCTTCGCGTCCAATCTGGACGAGTTCTACATGGTTCGCGTGGCCGGGTTGAAACGCCGCGAACAGACCGGCCTGCCCGTCCGCAGCGCCGACGGCCTCACCCCTTCCGAGCAGCTCGCCTACGTGGCCGAACGGAACGCCGAACTGGTGCAGCGGCACGCGCAGGCGTTCGAGAAGGGGGTGCGGCCCGCACTGGCCGAGGCCGGTATCCGCATCGTCGCTTGGGCCGACCTCGGGGGCGAGGAACGAACCCGCATGTCGGAGTACTTCACCAAGCAGGTCTTCCCTGTGTTGACCCCGCTGGCCGTCGACCCGGCGCATCCGTTCCCCTACATCTCCGGCCTCTCGCTCAACCTCGCCGTGACCGTCCGCGATCCCGAGGACGGCACCGAACGGTTCGCCAGGGTGAAGGTGCCCAACAACGTCCCCCGGCTCGTCCGCATCGAGACCAGCCGGGATGCCCGCACCGCGACGTTCCTTCCGCTGGAGGAACTCATCGCCGCGCACCTGGACGAGCTGTTCAGCGGGATGCAGGTCAGCGAACACCATGTCTTCCGCGTCACCCGCAACGCTGACTTCGAGGTCGAGGAGGACCGCGACGAGGACCTGCTCCAGGCTCTGGAACGGGAACTCGCGCAACGTCGGTTCGGCCCGCCCGTGCGGCTGGAGGTCGCCAGCGACATGAGCGAGCACGTGCTCGAACTCCTGCTGCGCGAACTGGAGGTCGACCCCCAGGACGTGGTGGCCGTCCCGGGCCTGCTCGACCTCAGCTGCCTGCATCAGCTGTACTCGTTGGACCGCAAGGAACTCAAGCACCCCCCGTTCGTCCCCGCCACCCACCCCGCGTTCGGGGAGCACGAGACGCCCAAGAGCGTGTTCGCGACCCTGCGTGAGGGGGACGTGCTGGTGCAGCACCCGTATCACTCGTTCTCCACGAGCGTGCAACGGTTCATCGAGCAGGCCGCCGCGGACGACAAGGTCCTGGCCATCAAGCAGACGCTGTACCGCACGTCCGGGGAATCGGGCGAGTCACCGATCGTGGACGCGCTCATCGACGCCGCCGAAGCCGGGAAACAGGTCGTGGCGTTGGTGGAGATCAAGGCACGGTTCGACGAACACGCCAACATCGCCTGGGCTCGCACCTTGGAACGCGCGGGGGTGCACGTCGTCTACGGACTCGTCGGACTCAAGACGCACTGCAAGATCGCGCTCGTCGTACGCCAGGAAGGGAGCACGATCCGCCGCTACTGCCATGTCGGCAGCGGCAACTACAACCCCAGGACCGCGCGTCAGTACGAGGACATCGGATTGTTCACCGCCGACCCCGACATCGGCACCGACCTGACCGACCTGTTCAACGTCCTCACCGGATACTCCCGGCAGCAGACGTACCGCAACATCCTCACCTCCCCCAACGGCATCCGGCGGGGGCTGCTGGAGTTCATCGACAACGAGATCGCGTTCGCCAAGGCCGGTGAACCGTCCGGCATCCGCATCAAGTGCAACGCCCTGGTCGACGAACAGATCATCGACAGTCTCTATCGGGCCTCACAGGCGGGCGTCCCGGTCGAGGTGGTGGTGCGGGGCATCTGCGCCCTCAAACCCGGCGTGCCCGGCCTGAGCGACAACATCACCGTGCGCTCCATCCTCGGCCGTTTCCTGGAGCACTCCCGCATCTTCCACTTCCGGGGAGCGAACACCCACTGGATCGGCAGCGCCGACATCATGCACCGCAACCTCGACCGCCGTATCGAGGCACTCGTGCGGGTAACCGACCCGAAACTCACCGCACAACTCGATACCGTCCTCAACTCCGCGTTGGACCCCATGACCCGGTGCTGGGTCCTTCAACCCACGGGCGAATGGGTACCCTCTCCCACGGACAGCGGCCAAGTCCGTGACCATCAGTTGGAAATGCTGCGCAAGCACGGAGCCTCAGGGTGAGCAAGGTCGTGAAGGCCGCGGGGGCGGCACTGTGTCGCCGAACCTCCGCAGGGACCGAGATCGCAGTCGTGCACAGGCCCCATTACGACGACTGGTCACTACCGAAAGGAAAACTGGACCCCGGGGAGACCTCCCCCGTCGCCGCCGTCAGAGAAGTGGCGGAGGAGACCGGCTTCGACGCCGCTCTCGGCCAGTTCCTCACCACCGTCGAATACGACGTGCACGGGGCGCCGAAAAAGGTGGACTATTTCACAGCGCAGACCGTTTCCGGCGAGTTCACCCCCAATGAGGAAGTGGACGAATTGCGCTGGCTGCCGCTGCAGGAGGCGCGATCGCTTCTGACCTATCCCAGCGACCGCGACGTCTGTGACCTCGCCGGGAGATTGCCTTCGGACACCGCCACCGTGCTGCTGGTACGGCACGCCAAAGCGGGTAAACGGGAGGATTGGGCGGGAGACGACGACCTCCGTCCGCTCTCGGACGCGGGAATCCGCCAGGCCGAGGCGTTACGGCCGTTGTTGGGCGCGTTCCGCCCCGAACAGGTGTACTCGGCGCCCCGGCTGCGGTGTGTCCAGACGGTACGTGCCGTGGCCGACGACATCGACGGTGAGGTGCAGATCGAACCGTCGATCTCGGAAGAGGAGTACTCCAAAAACCCCGAGATCGGGATCAAATGGCTGCTGTTCGTAGCGGCCTCGCACACCAGCTCGGTCGTGTGCAGCCAGGGCGGTGTCATACCCGATCTGCTCGACACCCTGGCGCAACGGCACGGCGTCGAGCTGCCCCGGAAACGAACGGGCGAGGTGCCGAGCAAGAAGGGCTCGGTGTGGGTGCTGTCGTTCGACACCACCAACGACACTCCCCGGCTCGTGGCGGCTCACTACCTGCCCACCGCGCTGCCCGAACCCTGTTGATCTTCGGGGGAGATCCCCTCCGGCACACGGCAGGGCCCCCACGTTCGCTCAGATCGTGAAAGCCCCGCCGAAAGACCGAACGCCGCTGGGTGCGGCGTTCGGCATTACTTCTTCCTCGCGGTAGTGGTCTTCTTCGCAGGAGAGGTCCGCGACGTCGTCCTCGCGGTGGTCTTCGGCGTGGTCTTCGCCGTAGCCCGCGTGGTCTTGGCGGGAGTCTTCTTCGCCGTGGCCGCCGTGGTCTTGGTGGCCTTCGTGGCCTTGGTGGCGGTGCTCTTGCTCGCCGCCTTGGTGGTGCTCGCCTTCGTCGACGACGCCCTGCTCGTGGTCTTGCTCGCTGCCTTGGTGGTCTTCGGAGCCGCCTTGGCCGTGGTCGACTTGGCCGTCGACTTGGTGGTCGACTTGGTCGCCGTCTTCGGTGTCGTCTTCGACGCCGCCTTGGTGGTGCTCGCCTTCGTCGTGGTCTTCGGCGCAGTCGCCTTCGTCGTGGTCCTGGTGCTCTTGGTCGGAGCCGTCGCCTTCGTCGTCCGAGCAGACGTGGTACGTGCCGTGGTGGTGCCGCGAGTACGACTCGTGGTGGTGCGCGTCGTGGTCGGGCGAGTGGTGGCCGTCTTCGACGTGCCGGTAGCCCGCTTCACGGTGGTGGCCCTCGGCAGTTTCCTCGCGCCGCTCACCACTTCCTTGAACGTCGTCCCCGCACGGAAAGCGGGCACGTTGGTCTTCTTCACACGCACGGTCTCGCCTGTGCGCGGGTTCCTGGCGGTACGGGCGGCGCGGGTACGCTTCTCGAACACACCGAAGCCGGTGATGTTGACCTTCTCGCCCTTGTTGACCGTACGGATGATGATGTCGACGAGGTTGTCGACTGCCTGCGCGGCGACCTTCTTGTCGCCCAAGCGCTCGGCGAGCGCTTCAATGAGTTGGGCCTTGTTGGCCATTCAGTCCTCCAAGAAGAACTACGTGTTACCCGGCCACACCGGCCGACATGCGCACACGGTATTACCAACACAGCACAAATTCCAAACGGCACGCGGATTTTTTCCTTATCGTGTGCGCGATTACGCATCCGCAAGCCCGTGTGAGCCTCTCGCGCGCCGTTCGGCGTGAGTGTTCGGCTGTTCTGTGAGCCGGGCACCGAGCCCCCGGATTCCTTTTGCGATGACACGAAATCCGGGGGCCGTCGCTCTACCTCGGAGTGGTGGTGGGTTTATACGCGGGCCGCTGCTTCTCGAAAGCCTCGATGTCGTCGACGTGCCGAAGTGTCAGCGCAATGTCGTCGAGACCTTCCAACAGCCGCCAGCGGGTGTAGTCGTCGATCGAGAACCGGGTGACGAAGTCCTTGGCCCGTACGGTCTTCTCCCGCAGGTCCACGGTCACCTCGGTGCCCGGCTCGGTTTCCAACAGCTTCCACAGCTGCTCGACGTCGGCCTGCTCGCATTGGGCTGTCAGCAATCCCTGTTTGCCGGAGTTGCCGCGGAAGATGTCGGCGAACCGGGAGGAGATGACGACCCGGAATCCGTAGTCCATCAGCGCCCACACCGCGTGTTCCCGGGACGATCCGGTGCCGAAATCCGGACCCGCGACGAGCACGGTGCCGCGGTTGTAGGGCTCACGGTTCAGCACGAACTGCTCGTCGCGACGCCAGCCCGCGAACAAGCCGTCCTCGAACCCGGTTCGGGACACCCGCTTGAGGTAAACGGCCGGGATGATCTGGTCAGTGTCCACGTTAGACGCGCGCAGGGGGACCCCGATGCCGGTGTGTGTGGTGAACGGTTCCATGACGTTGCTCCTCGTCGCTGTTCGGTGGCGGTCGCTGTCAGATCGTCAATCGAGGTCCTCGGGCGAGGACAGGGTGCCGCGCACAGCGGTCGCGGCGGCCACGAGCGGCGACACCAGGTGGGTCCTGCCGCCCTTGCCCTGTCGGCCCTCGAAGTTGCGGTTGGAGGTCGAGGCGCTGCGCTCCCCGGGCTTCAGTTGGTCCGGGTTCATGCCCAGGCACATCGAACACCCGGCGGCACGCCACTCCGCGCCCGCTTCCGTGAAGACCTCGTGCAGCCCCTCTTCCTCGGCGGCCTTACGCACCCGCATGGAACCGGGCACGACGAGCATCCGCACCCCGTCGGCCACCTTCCGGCCCTTCAGCACCTCGGCGGCGGCGCGGAGGTCCTCCAGGCGACCGTTGGTGCACGAACCGAGGAACACGATGTCCACCGCGATCTCCCGCAGCGGCGTCCCCGGCTTGAGATCCATATAGGACAGGGCCTTCTCGGCGGCGAGACGCTCGGTCTCGTCGGTCATCTGCTCGGGGTCGGGCACGGACTCCGACAGCGGCAACCCCTGACCCGGGTTGGTACCCCACGTCACGAACGGGGTGAGCTCGGAGGCGTCGAGGTGCACCTCGGTGTCGAACACGGCGTCGTCGTCGGTGCGCAATTCCCGCCACTCGGCGAGGGCAGCGTCCCAATCGGCGCCCTGCGGCGCGTGCGGCCGGTCCTTCAGATAGGCGAACGTCGTCTCGTCCGGCGCGATCATGCCCGCCCGGGCGCCGGCCTCGATGGACATGTTGCAGATGGTCATGCGGGCTTCCATCGACAGCGCTTCGATGGTGCTGCCCCGGTACTCGATGACGTGGCCCTGACCGCCGCCCGTACCGATCTTCGCGATGACCGCGAGGATGATGTCCTTGGCCGTCACACCGGGACGCAACTGACCGTCCACGTTGACCGCCATGGTCTTGAACGGCCGCATCGGCAGGGTCTGGGTGGCCAGTACGTGCTCCACCTCGGAGGTGCCGATACCGAAGGCCATCGCCCCGAACGCGCCGTGCGTGGACGTGTGGCTGTCGCCGCACACCACGGTCATACCGGGCTGGGTGAGGCCGAGCTGGGGGCCGATGACGTGCACGATGCCCTGTTCGTCATCCCCCATCGGGTGCAACCGGATGCCGAACTCCTCGCAGTTGCGCCGCAATGTCTCGACCTGCGTACGCGACACCGGGTCGGCGATGGGCAGATCGATGCCGGTCGTGGGGACGTTGTGGTCCTCCGTGGCGATCGTGAGATCCGGACGCCGCACCTTGCGTCCCGCCAGCCGCAGCCCGTCGAATGCCTGCGGGCTGGTGACCTCGTGGACGAGGTGCAGGTCGATGTAGAGCAAGTCGGGTTCGGCGCCCTCGCCGCGACGCACCACGTGTGCGTCCCACACCTTTTCCGCCAGTGTGCGGCCCCGCTTCTCGGTCATCAGGGCTCCTCCGTGAACGTGTGTCGGAAAGCGAGCGGACTCACTTCGGGAAACATGGACTATCCCAAATCGCGAGATTATAGTATCGCTTTGTGGGACAACCCGATACTAGCAACAGCACTGACTCACAGACCCAGCAGAGCGGAATCGGCGTACTGGACAAGGCCATGTCCGTGTTGCACGCGGTCGCGGAACAACCGTGCGGACTGGCGGAGTTGTGCACGCGAACGGGACTTCCGCGTGCGACGGCACATCGGCTCGCGGTGGGTCTTGAGGTGCACCGAATGCTGCGGCGGGGCCCGGACGGTCGATGGCACCCGGGACCCGCGCTGGCGGAACTGGCGGGCGGCACGGTGGACCCGCTGCTCGACGCCGCCAGCGTGGTGCTACCGAAATTGCGGGATCTGACCGGCGAGAGCGTGCAGTTGTACCGCCGCGACGGCATCGTGCGGGTGTGTGTGGCGGTGGCGGAACCGCCGAGCGGACTGCGCGACACGGTGCCCGTGGGGGCACGGCTGCCGATGACGGCCGGCTCGGGCGCGAAAGTCCTGGCCGCCTGGGCGGATGCGCATACACGACAAGCGATCCTCGCCGACGCCGTGTTCGGCGAGCGAACGTTGCTTGAGGTACGCCGCCGTGGCTGGGCGCAGAGTGTGGCGGAGCGGGAACCGGGCGTGGCGAGCGTGTCGGCACCGGTCCGTGACAGCGCGGGCAACGTGATCGCCGCGGTGTCGGTGTCGGGGCCGGTGGACCGCATCGGCCGCCGCCCGGGAGCGAAGTGGGCCAGCGATCTGCTCCAAGCGGCCAGCGCTCTTCAGGAACGCCTGTAACGTCCCGCGCCACGAAGGCCCGTCCAGGACCCCACCGGGCTGCACGGAAGCTGCGCAGAGGGCCCGAGATATCGAACACGGCCGAGCACGACGGTCCGTGTGGAACGAAGCGCACAGTGGCGGGTGAGCGAAGCGAGGCCGAGGACCGTCCAAGGCCTCGCCTCCCGCGGAACCTTCCGTATGGGCCCGCGATCCGCACGAGAACGCCGCGAAGGGTTCGACGAGGGGAATGAGGCATCGACAGCCCTCCGGGCGTCCTGGCCGAACCCACAGGGCGACACAGGACGCCCGGGGCCGCAAGGACGCCACCGGGGCACACGGACCCGAGGAGACGGCCAGGGCACCGGCAACGACGCGATGAGGCAACGAATGAGGCGATGAGGGGCAAACGAGAAGGGCCCTCCCCGCGTTTCCGCGGGGAGGGCCCTTTCTTGTACCCCCGATGGGATTCGAACCCACGCTACCGGCGTGAGAGGCCGGCGTCCTAGGCCGCTAGACGACGGGGGCCTGTGGTCCGCGAAGGAACTCTACCAGTTCGGATTTCGCTTCCCGCTGGGGTACCAGGACTCGAACCTAGACTAACTGAACCAGAATCAGTCGTGCTGCCAATTACAGCATACCCCATCGGGCACCTCACCGAATCTCTCCGGATCGGCGCCGCTGGAAAGAAATACTAGAACATGCCCCTATAGGCCCAACAACCGGGGGTCCCAACATCAACGTTGGGCGGGCACCCCGATCCGAGCGAACTCGGAAACGAGCAGCTCAGGAAGGTCGGCGAGGGTCTGCAGAACGTGCACGCCGGGCGGGACGTCGGCCTCGACCCCGGCCGAACCGTGCCGATCGAGCCAGACGCCTCCGAGTCCGGCGTCACGGGCACCGACGGCATCGGTGGCGAGTTTGTCGCCGATGTGCACGGCGTTAGCGGGCTCACAACCCAGCGCGCAGCACACTTTGTGGAACATCACAGGATCGGGTTTGGCGACCCCCATTTCGCCGGCGATGGCGACGTGGTCGAAGAATTCACTCAACCCCAGGCGCGCGAGTTTGTCGCGTTGATGCGCACCCGAGGCGTTGGTCACAGCGGCGAGTTTCACCCCCGCCGCGACGAGCCATTCCAGACACGGCAACACGTCCTCGAACAACCGCCACGACTGACACAACACTTCCTTACGGCGGATTTCGACATCACCGGCCTTCGCCATGTCGATGTCCACACCGAGCTCGGCGAAGAAAGCCCGCGTACGAGCGGCGTGCATGTCGGTGTAGGGGAGCTCACCGGACACGACCCGTGCCACATGGTCGTCCGTGATGCTTTCCCACAGCGGCCACATGTCGGCACGGCCGATGAGACTCTCAAGCGAGCTCCGACCGGCCGACGTGAAGTCGATGAGGGTGTCGTCGATGTCGAGGCACACCAACCGGAGTTCCGGCGGCGTCCAGGGCGGAGCACCGTCGAATTCGGAAACGGCATGCGAGATCGGTGGAAAGCCAAGCGCAGAAGCCACTCCGCGAGGCTAGGGCAGATTTCGCGCCACCAACTCTGCTGAGTAGGTGATAAAAACGCCTCTGTTTCGGTCCAGGACGTCTACGCTCAGTGGCCTGGCAGCGCGCGACGCAACCGCCCGAGTGAAATCTCGCGACCGAGCAGCTCCATCGACTCGTACAACGGAGGCGATACCGTGCGCCCGGTCACAGCGACGCGGACGGGAGCGAACGCCTTGCGAGGCTTGAGCCCGAGCCCTTCGACGAGGGCGTCCTTCAACGCCGCCTCGATGGCGTCGGTACGCCACTCGTCGAGCTGCTCCAGCGCCTCCACAGCGGCCCGCAACACGGGCTCGGAGTCGGCTCCGAGCGCCTTGGCGGCAGCGGCTTCCTCCGGCGCGAAGGTCTCCTCGTCGACGAACAGGAACCGCACCAGATCGACGGCGTCGGACAGCACCGTGACGCGTTCCTGCACCAGCGGCGCGATGACCCGGAACTTCTCGAGCTGGTCGTCGCCGGGCTGTTCGGGCAACACCCCCGCCTCGACCAGGTAGGGCACGGTGCGCTGGACGAAGTCCTCGACCGGCAGGGCGCGCACGTGTGTGCCGTTGATGGCCTCGGCCTTCTTGGGGTCGAACCGCGCCGGGTTGGCGCTGACCTTGGTGATCTCGAAGGCTTCGACGAGCTCGTCGACGGTGAAGACATCGCGGTCGTCGGCGATCGACCAACCGAGCAGGGCGAGGTAGTTCAACAGTCCTTCACGGATGAAACCCTGCTCGCGGTAGTTGAACAGGTTCGACTTCGGGTCGCGTTTGGACAGCTTCTTGTTGCCCTCGCCCATGACGTAGGGCAAGTGGCCGAACTCGGGGGTGAAGTCGGCGAGACCGACGCGCTGAAGCGCCTGGTACAGCGCGATCTGGCGCGGGGTCGACGGCAGCAGGTCCTCACCGCGCAGCACGTGGGTGATGCGCATGAGCGCGTCGTCGACCGGGTTGGTGAGCGTGTAGAGCGGCTGTCCGTTGGCCCGCACGAGCACGGGGTCGGGAATGGTGCCCGCCTTGAAGGTGATCTCACCGCGCACGAGGTCGTTCCAGGTGATGTCCTCGTCGGGCATCCGCAACCGCAGCACCGGCGACCGGCCTTCGGCGCGGTACCGCTCCTTCTGCTCGTCGGTGAGATCGCGATCGAAGTTGTCGTAGCCGAGCTTGGGATCCTGGCCGGCCTCACGGCGGCGCTGCTCGACTTCCTCGTTGGTGGAGAAGGCCTCGTACAGCTCACCCGCCTCCAACAGCTTGCGGGCGACGTCGTCGTAGATGTCGCCACGCTCGCTCTGCCGGTACGGACCGTAGTCGCCGCCGACCTCCGGGCCCTCGTCCCAGTCGAGTCCCAGCCACCGCAGCGCGTCGAGCAGCGCGGCGTAGGACTCCTCGCTGTCCCGGGAGGCATCGGTGTCCTCGATGCGGAACACGAGGGAACCGCCGTGGTGGCGCGCGAAGGCCCAGTTGAACAGGGCCGTGCGGATCAGCCCCACGTGCGGGATTCCGGTGGGCGACGGACAGAAGCGGGCGCGTACAGCCTTCGTCTCACTCATAGCAGTGTTCAGCGTATCTCCCTTGACGACGGCCGCGACTCCGTGCACGGTGAAATTATTCAACACATGATGAATTAAGGATGGCGGCGATGACCGAACACACGACCTGCGCCGTGATCGGCGGCGGCCCCGCCGGAATGGTCCTCGGGCTCCTGCTGGCCAGAGCCGGCGTCGACGTGACCGTTCTGGAGAAACACGCCGACTTCCTCCGGGACTTCCGGGGCGACACCGTGCACCCCTCCACTCTCCGTCTGCTCGACGACCTCGGCCTCGGGGAACGGTTCACGCGCCTGCCACAGACCACGCTGACCGAGATCGCCTTCCCGTCCGGCGACGGGGAACGCGTCGTGGTCGGCGACCTGAACCGGCTACGTCGAATCCGGTACCCCTATCCCTACATCGCCATTACCCCGCAATGGGATTTCCTCAACCTCCTGGCCGAAGCCGCCGCGGAGGAGACGACCTTCTCACTGCGCATGCGGGCCGAGGTCACCGAACTGGTGCGAGACGCCCGACGCGTGCGAGGCGTGCGTTACCGAGCCGACGACGGCACCACGAGGACGTTGCTGGCCGACGTGACCGTGGCCTGCGATGGGCGCTGGTCGTCGGCACGCACCCAGGCCGGCCTGCGCCCTCGCGAATCACCGGTGCCGCTCGACGTCTGGTGGTTCCGCCTCGGCCGCGAACCGGGAACAGGACCGCAGACACTCACCCCGACCATGCGGGACGGGCGTTTCGCCATCGTCATCCCCCGCCACGACTACTTCCAGATCGCCTACGTGGCGAAGAAGGGAATCGACCCGCTGCTCCGGCGACGCGGTATCGCCGCGTTCCGCGAAGAGATCGCCACGACACTGCCCGAACTGGCCGAACAGGTCGACGAGCTGACCACGATGGACCGGGTCAAACACCTGGACGTCCGGCTCAACCGGTTGCCCCGGTGGCACGTCGACGGACTGCTGTGCATCGGAGACGCCGCCCACGCCATGTCCCCGATCGGCGGAGTGGGCGTCAATCTCGCCGTGCAGGACGCCGTCGCCGCCGCCCGGGTACTGGCCGCCCCGCTACGGCGGGGGAAGGTCACCTCGGCGACCTTGGCTTCCGTGCGCCGCAGGCGACTGCTGCCGACCGTTGTCGTACAAGGCCTGCAACGCGCGTTGCACCACCTGATCATCGCGCCGGTCGTGGAAGGCAGACGGACAGGACCGCCAAAGCCGGTGCTGCGACTGCTGCGGCGAGCACCGTGGCTGTCGATCGTCCCGGCCTATCTCATCGGTGTGGGTCCCCGGCCGGAACGGGCCCCCGCTTTCGCGCGGAGACCGGCCACGTCCACGGCCGGGGACGACCTCAAGCGGCCTGAACCGGGTTCGTGAGCGTGCCTATGCCTTCGATGGTGATCGACACCTGCTGCCCGGCCTCGATGGGACCCACGCCCTCCGGCGTGCCGGTGAGGATCACGTCTCCCGGCAGCAGTGTCATCACCGACGACACGAAAGCGACGATGTCGGCGACCTTGTGCACCAACTCCGAGGTACGGGCGTTCTGTTTCACCACACCGTCCACCTCGGTGGTCAACGCGAGGTCCGACGGATCCACCCCCGTGGAGATCCACGGCCCGAGGGGGCAGAACGTGTCGAAGCCCTTGGCCCTGCCCCACTGTCCGTCGGATTGCTGAAAGTCCCGCGCGCTGACGTCGTTGGCGACGGTGTAGCCCAGGATGGCGGCGTGGGCCTTGTCGGCGGGGACGTTCTTGACGGGCTGGCCGATGACCACGGCGAGCTCGCCCTCGAAATCCACACGCGACGAAGCGGGCGGCAGTTTGATGGGCGCGTTCGGGCCGATGACGGTCGTCGACGGCTTGAGGAAGATCATCGGTTCGGCCGGAACCTCGTTGCCGAATTCCTCGGCGTGCTTGGCGTAGTTCCGACCCACCGCGATCACCTTCGTCGGCAGGATGGGCGCCAGCAGCCGGACGTCGGCCAGCGACCACCGCCTGCCGGTGAAGTTCGGTTTCCCGAACGGATGGTCGGCGATCTCCAGGACCTGTGCCGCGTCGTCGTTGTCGCCTTCTGCCTCGATCGAAACGAAGGCGACACCATCAGGATGAGCGATTCGAGCCAAACGCACGGCGCCATCCTAACGTGACACCGGCGTGTCCGCGCCCTGCGTAACCTGTGTAGTCGTGTCCGCAGCCTGCGCGCGTAGCGACTTGTGCACCAGCGCGTCACACAAGGCCAGCCAGCTCGCCTCGACGATGTTCGCGTGCACTCCCACGGTGGTCCACGTGCGCTCGCCGTCGCTGGATTCCACCAGCACGCGCGTCACGGCGTCGGTGCCCTGCTTGCCCGCGAGGATGCGCACCTTGTAGTCGGCCAACTCCACGCTGTCCAACCAGGACAGGTGCCCGCGCAGTGCCTGACGCAATGCCGCGTCGAGCGCGTGCACGGGACCGTTGCCCTCCGCCGTGGCGATCACCCGCTCACCGCCGACGTACACCTTGACCGTCGCCTCCGACATGACCTCCCCGTCGACCCGGTGTTCGAGCACCACGCGGTACGACTCCAACCGGAACGGCGCTTCAACGGGCACGTCCTCGGCCTCGGCACGCAGCAACAGCTCCAACGAGGCGTCCGCGGCCTCGAACGACCAACCCTCGGCCTCCAGCGCCTTCACCTTCTTCAACACACTGGAAGCCGCCTCGGGCTTGCCCGCGAGGTCCACCCCGAGTTGTGCGCCCTTGAGTTCGAGACTCGCCCGGCCCGCCATCTCGGTGACCAGCACGCGCATGTCATTGCCCACCACGGCAGGGTCGATGTGGTTGTACAGCAACGGATCGACCTTGATGGCGCTGGCGTGCAACCCCGCCTTGTGCGCGAACGCGGACGCCCCCACATAGGCCTGGTGCGTGTCGGGCGCGATGTTGGCGATCTCGGCGAGCGCGTGCGCGGTGCGGGTCAGCGCGGCGGCACCGCCTTCCGGGAGCACCGGCATCCCGAGCTTGGCCACCAGATTCCCCGCCACCACGAACAGGTCCGCATTGCCCGCACGCTCGCCGTAACCGTTGGCCGTGCATTGCACGTGTGTCGCTCCGGCCTGCACGGCCGCGATGCTGTTGGCCACCGCGCAGCCCGTGTCGTCCTGGCAGTGGATGCCGAGCCGCAACCCGGTGCGATCGGCCACCTCGCGGACAGTCTCCGCGATTCCCAGCGGAAGCTGGCCGCCGTTGGTGTCACACAGCACCACCACGTCGGCACCCGCCTGCCCCGCCGCGTCGAGGATCCGCAACGCCGTGTCCGGGTCGTACGCGTAGCCGTCGAAGAAGTGCTCGGCGTCCACGAAGACCCGCCGCCCCTCCGAGACGAGGAACGACACCGTGTCCCGCACCATCGCGCACGCCTCGTCGACGTCCACGCGCAACGCGCGCTCGATGTGCCGCACGTCCGATTTCGCCACCAGTGTCACCACCGGGGCCTGCGAGTCCAACAGAGCCCGAACCTGTGGGTCCTCGGTGACGGCCAGGCCCGCGCGCCGAGTGGAACCGAACGCCACCAACACCGCGTGCCGCAACGTCAGCTCCCCCGCGGCCGCACGCGCGAAGAACTCGGTGTCCTTCGGCATCGCGCCCGGCCACCCGCCTTCGATGAACCCGACACCGAGATCGTCCAACAGCCGGGCCACGGCGAACTTGTCGGCGATGGAATACGAAATACCCTCGCGCTGGGCGCCGTCACGCAGCGTCGTGTCGTACAGATGGAATTGATCGCCGAGCGGGGTACCTGCAGGTTCCGTGCGACTCACGGTGTCTCCTTGTGACGATGAACGGACCAACAAAAAAGACCCCTCGCGGCATGCGAGAGGTCTGCGCGTCGGGTACTGGCCTTGGCAGTACTACCCGACGCGCCTGCCGATAATGATCACGCGAGAGGTGGTCACGTCCGTCATCCTGCCACAGACACTCTCTGCCACGGCATCAAGGCCGTCCGTGGTCCCGAGGTTCGTCGCTTCGCCCGGTGCTGCGCCGTTCCGCCCCGGTCTCCTCGGCGTAACCGAGGTCCTGGCCCTCGACTCGACCGACGAACGTGCCGCTGTGTCCGGGACCGGTGGACGACGGGTTGTCGCCACGCTCGTCACCGGGCCTGCCGCCTGTGGCGCGCGCTCGCGACACGGCGGGATCGTCGGCGGCGTCGGCTTCCGGCGCACTGGAGGACACCGGTTCCCGACGCCCCAGCAGTTTCTTCAACCAGGTGCGCATACGCCCCGGGTACCACTGGAGGCCGTGCCCGAAAACAGTGGACACGGCCTTCTCCGGTGAGCGGTCAGCTCACCTGGCGGGTGTTGGAGGAGACGAGCGCGGCGAGCCGGTCGCCGATCGCCTGAGTGCTGCCCGGCGAGTTCTGGTCCCGGGTCGCGAGGTCGAACGCCACCGACGCCTCGATGCGGCGCGCGGCTTCCCTCTCTCCGAGGTGGTCGAGCAGCAGCGAGACGGAGAGCACGGCCGCGGTGGGATCGGCGAGGTTCTGTCCCGCGATGTCGGGAGCGCTGCCGTGCACGGGCTCGAACATGCTCGGGTTGCGGCGCGTGATGTCGAGGTTGCCGCTGGCCGCCAGGCCGATACCACCGGTGACGGCGGCGACGAGGTCGGTGATGATGTCGCCGAACAGGTTGTCGGTGACGATGACGTCGAACCGGCTGGGGTCGGTCACGAGGTGGATCGTCGCGGCGTCCACGTGCGAGTACGCCACAGTCACGTCGGGGTGCTTCAGCGACTCCTCCTCGACGATCCGCGACCACAGCGAACCGGCGTGTTCGAGGACGTTCGTCTTGTGCACCAGGGTGAGGTGTTTGCGCGGACGTCGCTCAGCGCGTTCGAAGGCGTCGGCCACCACTCGGCGGATACCGAATGCCGTGTTGACACTGACCTCGGTGGCGATCTCCTGCTCGGTGTCCTTGCGCAGAAGGCCCCCGTTGCCCGCGTACGGCCCTTCGGTGCCCTCGCGCACCACGACCATGTCCACCTCTCCCGGGGAGGCGAGGGGACCACGCACGCCCGGGTAGAGGCGGCCCGGGCGAAGGTTGACGTGGTGGTCGAGTTCGAAGCGCAGACGCAGCAGCAGACCACGTTCCAAGATGCCGCTGGGCACACTCGGATCACCGACGGCACCCAACAGGATGGCGTCGTGCTGGCGGAGTTCACTCAACACCGACTCGGGCAGCAATTCACCCGTGGCATGCCAACGAGATGCGCCGAGGTCGTACTTGGTGATCTCGGCATTCGGCACGACCTCGGTCAGCACCTTCAGCGCCTCGGTCACGACCTCAGGCCCGATCCCGTCACCGGGGATCACAGCGAGCCGCATCCACACACCTCCGTCAGTCAGGCACCCGGCGCTCCGGAAGCCCATCCGCGATCGAACTCCAGCGACGGCAGGTTACCGTTCGTGGATAGAACGTCGAAGCACGACCACCCATATGCTGCAGTCAAGCCGACATCTCGTCACTCGATCGTGTCACATGGACCACCGAAGCAAGCGCTTGAAAGCAGTGCATTTCACCACGGCGTCTCACCCACCGCTCCGGTCGATCCCGTTGTTCCATAGTGGAGCCCCGAGGACCCTCGGCACCCACATACACATGCGGCCGACCCCACCGGCTCTCACACTCGGGTCGCGATGGGGTCGGCCGCCGACGGACTCACGTCACTCGAAGTTGACCGCGCGGATCATCCTCGCGCCGACGGTGGCACCGATCGGTTCCAACATGTGACTGTTCACGGCGCGGTCGACACGCAGCAGCATCACCGCGTCGGAACGGTCGGTGGTCTGACTGATCTGCGCCGCCTCGATGTTGATCCCCGCCTCGCCGAGGAGCGTGCCGACCCGGCCCATGATGCCCGGGCGGTCCGGGTACTCCAGCAACAGCATGTTGCCCTCGGCGCGGATGTCGAAGTGCCGCCCGTTGACCTCGATCAGCTTGTGCACGTCGTCCTTGCCCGTGACCGCACCCGACACCGAATACGAGCTGCCGTCGGCGTGCACGGTGCGCACGGTGACCTGGCTGCGGTAGTTGGTGCTCTCCGGCTGGGTGGACACGTTCACCTGCACACCGAGCTCCTCGGCCAACCGCGGCGCGTTGACGAACGTGACCTGGTCCTCGACGACGCTCGAGAACACTCCCCGCAAGGCGGCGAGCTGGAGCACGCTGATGTCCTCGCTGGCCAGTTCACCGCTGGCGACCACGGAAACCGACGACGGGGCCTTGGCGCTGAACGCGGAGAGCACCGTGCCGAGCTTCTGGGTGAGCCCCAGGTACGGCCGCACCTCTTCGCTGACGGCCCCGCCGATGACGTTGACGGCGTCGGGCACGAAGTCGCCGCGCAACGCCAACAGGACGGAACGTGCCACGTCGGTGCCCGCCCGGTCCTGCGCCTCCCGCGTGGAGGCGCCGAGGTGCGGTGTGACGACGACGTTGGGCAGTTCGAACAGCGGGCTCGACGTCGTGGGTTCCTCGACGAACACGTCGATACCCGCACCCGCCACGCGGCCCTCACGCAGCGCTTCGGCCAGGGCGTTCTCGTCGACGAGACCACCGCGGGCGGCGTTGACCACGAGCACGCCGGGCTTGACCTTCGATAGCGCCGTGGCGCCGATGAGTCCCTTGGTCTCCGGCGTCTTCGGCAGGTGGATGGTGATGATGTCGGCGCGCTCCAGCAACTCGTCCAGCGACACCAGCTCGGCACCCAGCTGCGCGGCCCGCGCGGCGGAGACGTACGGGTCGTAGGCGAGCAGCTTCGTGTCGAACGCGGCGAGCCGCGAGGCGACGAGCTGGCCGATCTTGCCGAAGCCCACGACACCGACCGTCTTGCCGGACAACTCCGTGCCCGTGAACGCGCTGCGCTTCCACTCACCGCCCCGCAGGCTCTGGTCGGCGGCCGGGATGTTGCGGGCCACCGACAGCAGCAGCGCGACGGCGTGTTCGGCGGCCGACACGATGTTGGAGGTGGGCGCGTTCACCACGAGCACGCCGTGTTCGGTGGCCTCGGCCACGTCGACGTTGTCGAGGCCGACCCCGGCGCGGGCGACGACCTTGAGCTTCGCGGCCTCAGCCAGGACCTCCTTGTCGACCTTCGTGGCGGATCGCACCAGGAGCGCGTCGGCCTCCTTCACCGCTTGCAACAGCGCGGGACGGTCCGTTCCGTCCACGTGCCGGACCTCGACCTCGTCACCGAACACGCTGACTGCGGATGGAGCGAGTTTCTCGGCGAGGAGAACGACGGGCTGGCTGGAATTGCTCACGATGCGCCTTTCGTCTCATAGAAGATTGGGGCCATTGCAGACGCGCTCACTGGCAGGCCACGACACTGTGTCCTCGGGTTTCGAAGTCTAGACCCGAGAAGCCCCTGAATCGCAATGCGTCCATGGAAGGAGTTGGGCACAGCGGTGTGAGCGCTGGGTGATCTTCGCAACGCAACCGCGGTGCAACCGCATCACAGACGCCCGGAGAGAACGTGGCCCTGCGCCTGTGCCCTTTTCAGTTTCGGCGATCGAACTCCCCGTCCCTCACTCCAAGGAGAAAGGCATCCCATTCGGACGGCGTGAAGACCAGGACCGCGCCGTCGGAGCCCGCGCCCTGACGCAACACCGCATAGGTGGTGGTGTCGCTGTGAGTGACGAAGGCGTATTCCAGTGCGCTGCCGGCCCGGTCGTCGCGGGGAGACCCGGGGAGCCGATGCCAGCTCACCGAGGAAAGGTCGAGTTCGTCGCGGACGAGAAATTTGTCGTCGATATCGCGGGGGTCGTTCCTCATGGGGGGCCACGGTAAGACATCCCCGCCGTTTCCGAAGAGCGTGTTCGACAGGAGATCCCCGGGGGCCACTGGCCCCCGGGGATGAGTATTGCCTGGTCAGGCGGTCTCGGTGATCGGCCGGTCCACCCAGGACATCAGGCCGCGGAGCTTACGACCAGTTTCCTCGATCGAGTGCTTCTCACCCGCCTCCTGCAGCTTGGTGAAGTTCGGACGGCCCTTCTCGTCCTCGCCGACCCATTCCTTGGCGAAGGTGCCGTCCTGGACCTCGCGCAGGATCGCCTTCATGTTCTCCTTGACCTCGGGCGTGATGACCCGCGGGCCGCGCGTGAGGTCGCCGTACTCGGCGGTGTCGGAGATCGAGTAACGCATGCGTGCGATGCCGCCCTCGTACATAAGGTCGACGATGAGCTTGAGCTCGTGCAGCACCTCGAAGTACGCGATCTCCGGCGCGTAGCCCGCCTCGGTCAGCACCTCGAAGCCGGTCTGCACGAGAGCGGACGCGCCACCGCACAGCACGGCCTGCTCACCGAACAGGTCCGTCTCGGTCTCCTCGGCGAACGTGGTCTTGATGACGCCGGCACGGGCACCGCCGATGGCCGCTGCGTACGACAGGGCCAGCGCCTGCGCGTTCCCGCTCGGGTCCTGCTCGACCGCGATCAGGCACGGCACACCCTTGCCGTCCACGAACTGCCGGCGTACCAGGTGCCCCGGGCCCTTGGGGGCGACCATGGCGACGTCCACATTGGCGGGAGGCTTGATGAGGCCGTAGCGGATGTTGAAGCCGTGCCCGAAGAACAGAGCGTCGCCGTCCTTGAGGTTCGGCGCGACGTCCTGCTCGTAGATGCTCCGCTGCTTGGTGTCCGGGGCGAGGATCATGATGAGGTCGGCCTCGGCGGCCGCCTCGGCGGTCGTGAGGACACGCAGACCCTCTTCCTCGGCCTTGGCCCGCGACTTCGACCCCTCGGGAAGCCCGATGCGGACGTCGACACCGGAATCACGCAGGCTCAACGCGTGCGCGTGGCCCTGACTTCCATACCCGATCACGGCGACTTTACGGCCCTGAATGATGCCGAGGTCGGCGTCGGCGTCGTAGAAGATTTCGACTGACATGAAGTGTGGTACTTCCTTTCGATTGAAGAACTGGGCAAGCGGAGGGCGTCAGCGGGCCGCCGTCGCCGTGATGGAGCGGGCGCCCCTGCCCACCGCGACCATGCCCGACTGCACAAGTTCACGCACGCCGTAGGGCTCCAGCATGCGCAACAGTGCGTTGATCTTGTCGCTGGTTCCCGTGGCTTCTATCGTCAGCGCCTCCGGGGACACGTCGACGACCTTGGCTCGGAAGAGCTGCACGGTCTCCAGCACCTGACTGCGCACCGTGGCGTCGGCCCTCACCTTCACGAGCAGCAGTTCACGCTGCACCGACTGCGCAGGGCTGAGCTCCACGATCTTGATGACATTGACCAGCTTGTTGAGCTGCTTGGTCACCTGTTCGAGTGGTTGTTCCTCGACGGCGACCACGATCGTCATCCGGGACACCTCGGGGTTCTCCGTGGGCCCGACGGCGAGGGATTCGATGTTGAAACCACGGCGGGAGAACAGACCGGACACCCTGGCGAGCACGCCGGGAACGTTCTCCACCAGGACGCTCAGAGTATGGTGGGTCATGGACGCGCGTGCTCCCTCCGGTCGTTGGTGCTCAGTGTTCGCTCCGTTCGCTTCACGGCACTCATTGCGACACCTCGTCGTCGTCGAACAGAGGCCGGATCCCTCGTGCAGCCATGATCTCGTCGTTGCTCGTTCCCGCCGCCACCATCGGCCAGACCTGTGCGTCCTTGCCGACGACGAAGTCGATCACAACAGGACGGTCGTTGATCTCCATCGCCCTGCGGATGACGTCGTCGACCCCGTCCCTGGTCTCACACCGCAGCCCCGCGCACCCGAGTGCCTCGGCGAGCAACGCGAAGTCCGGGATGCGGTGCTTGTGGGTGCCCAGGTCGGTGTTCGAGTAACGCTCGGAGTAGAACAGGTTCTGCCACTGGCGCACCATGCCGAGGTTGCCGTTGTTGATGACGGCGACCTTGATGGGCAGGCCTTCGATGGCGCACGTGGCCAGTTCCTGGTTGGTCATCTGGAAACAGCCGTCGCCGTCGATGGCCCACACCTGAGTGTCAGGCTGGCCGAGCTTGGCGCCCATCGCGGCCGGGACGGCATAGCCCATCGTGCCGAGACCACCGGAGTTGATCCACGTTCTCGGCTTCTCGTACTTGATGAACTGTGCCGCCCACATCTGGTGCTGCCCGACCCCGGCCGTGTAGATGGCGTCGGGGCCCACGAGCTGTCCGATGCGCTCGATGACGTACTGCGGGGCCAACGTTCCGTCGGACGGCCACTCGTACCCGGCGGGGAACGTCTTCCGCCACGAGTCGAGCTGCGCCCACCATCCGGACAGGTCCTCGGTCTCCCCGTTCGCGGCCTCGACCTTCACCGCCGCGATCAACTCGGTGATGATCTCGGCGCAGTCACCGACGATCGGCACGTCGGCCTTGCGGTTCTTCGAGATCTCCGCCGGGTCGATGTCGGCGTGCACGACCGTAGCCTCGGGGGCGAACGTGTCCAACCTGCCGGTGACCCGGTCGTCGAACCGCGCGCCCAGCGCCACGAGCAGGTCCGCCCGCTGCATGGCCGCGACCGCCGCCACCGAGCCGTGCATGCCCGGCATACCCAGGTGCTGAGGGTGGGAGTCGGGGAACGCACCGCGCGCCATCAGCGTCGTCACCACGGGGATACCGGTGAGCTCGGCCAGCTCCCGCAGCTGCTTCGAGGCCCTGGCTTTGAGCACGCCGCCGCCGACGTAGAGCACCGGGCGCTCAGCCTGCCTGATCAACCGCGCGGCTTCCCTGACCTGCTTGCCGTGAGGGCGCAGTGTCGGCCGGTAACCGGGCAGCCGCACCTCCGGCGGCCACGCGAACGACGTCGTCTCCTGCAACACGTCCTTGGGGATGTCCACCAGGACCGGGCCCGGACGTCCGGTGCTGGCCAGGTGGAACGCCTCGGTGATCACCCTGGGGATGTCGGCCGGGTCGGTGACCAGGAAGTTGTGCTTGGTGATCGGCATGGTGATGCCGCAGATGTCGGCTTCCTGGAACGCGTCACTGCCGATGAGCGCACGGGTCTGCTGCCCCGTGATGGCCACCACGGGAACCGAGTCCATGTAGGCGTCCGCCAGCGGCGTCACAAGGTTGGTCGCACCGGGGCCCGACGTCGCCATGCACACGCCGACCTTGCCGGTGGCCTGCGCATAACCGGTCGCCGCGTGACCCGCGCCCTGCTCGTGCCGCACGAGGACGTGCCGGACCTTCGTGGAGTCGAGCAAGGGATCGTACGCGGGGAGAATCGTGCCACCGGGAATGCCGAAGACCGCCTCTACGCCGATGGCCTCGAGAGACCGCACGAGAGACTGCGCGCCCGTTACCCGAACGGGTGTACCTGTGGGGGGCGCGGGCTTGGGGCGGGGTCCGGAGTGGCCGGGCGACACCGAATTCGGTGTCGACTCGGCGGTGGTGTCCGATCGCGAGGTGGCGCTTGTCATCGGTTCTCGCCTCGTGAGTGTCGGTTTGTGGTTGGTCGGGGTTTTCGGTTGTCTCATCGGTGGCAGAAGAGCACTCGATACGCCGCTTACGCATTAAAAAACCCCCGCCGACCATGAGTGGTCGCACGAGGGTCGCGCGTCGACGCAGAGACTTCCCCTACGCGTCGACGCGCTGGGGAAGTACGAGAGCAATCTGCGGTGTCACGACCACGACGTTAGTCACTTCAGACGAGAAGTGTCAACTCTGCGGGATAGTGATCCCGGATACTGGACTCTCCGACAGTCGGACGGCCCCAGATGGCACCACCTTCGAGCTGCGGTGCACCATCGAAGTGTGGTGGGAGGAAGGCAGGAACCGACTATGACCTCGACGACCCCGACAGCCCCGGCGACTTCGACGCAGACAGCGCAGACAACGCAGACAGCGCAGCGCGACGGCCATGTTCACGGCCCTATCCACGACGGGGACACGGACACCGCTCGGCAAGGGAAGAGGGCCGTGTTCCGCATCCCGGGAACCGCACTGATCGGCGTACTGATGCTCTTCATGTGCATGTTCCCGTTCGCAGCGGGCCTGCCTTACCTACTGGTACTGCTGCTCGTGCCCATCGTGCTGGCCGTGTGGATCATCCGCACCCGCACCGACGCCACGGAGAAGGGTCTCACCGTGCGGACCCTGCGCAGCACCCGCGAGCTGCCGTGGGAGTCGATCAAGGGCTTCACCATCACCCCGAAGTCCACGATCATCGCGGTGCTCGACGACGACACCACCGTGCCGTTGCCCTCCGTGCGTACCCGCCACTTGCCGGTGCTGTCGCTCGTCAGCGGCGGCCGGATCCCCGACCCGTCGGGCGTGCTCGACCGGACCGAAGAGGACGAAGAGGACCCCGCCGGCTCCGACGGCTCCGACACCGAGTCCGCCAAGTCCGACGCCGGCTCGGGCGGAGGCGAGAGCGACCGGAGCACCTCCGGCACCGAGCGGACGGCCGAGTAGCGGGGCGCCGACCGGCGGCGGTACACCGACAAGGCGGGCGTACGCTTGAAATATGCCTGCTCTCCGCTCCCGAACCACGACCCACGGCCGCAACGCCGCGGGAGCTCGCTCCCTGTGGCGTGCCACCGGTATGACCGACAGCGACTTCGGCAAGCCGATCGTCGCCATCGCCAACTCCTACACCCAGTTCGTGCCGGGACACGTACATCTCAAGGACCTCGGTGACGTCGTCGCCGAGGCCGTGCGTGAAGCCGGCGGCGTGCCCCGCGAGTTCCACACCATCGCGGTGGACGACGGCATCGCCATGGGGCACAGCGGAATGCTGTACTCACTGCCCTCCCGCGAGATCATCGCCGACTCGGTCGAGTACATGGTCAACGCTCACCAGGCCGACGCGCTGGTGTGCATCTCGAACTGCGACAAGATCACCCCGGGGATGCTCAACGCCGCCATGCGGATCAACATCCCGACGGTGTTCGTCTCGGGCGGCCCCATGGAGGCCGGTAAGGCCGTGGTCGTCGACGGTGTCGCGCACGCACCGACCGACCTCATCACAGCCATCTCCGCGTCGGCCAACTCCTCGGTCGACGACGAGGGGCTGTCCATCGTCGAACGCTCGGCGTGCCCGACGTGCGGTTCGTGTTCGGGCATGTTCACCGCCAACTCGATGAACTGCCTCACCGAGGCTCTGGGGCTGTCGCTGCCCGGCAACGGGTCCACACTGGCCACCCACGCCGCGCGGAGGGAGTTGTTCACCGACGCCGGACGCACGGTGGTCGAGCTGGCCCGACGCTGGTACGAGAACGACGACGAATCGGCGCTGCCGCGTTCCATCGCGAGCAAACAGGCTTTCGAGAACGCCATGGCGCTCGACATGGCGATGGGCGGTTCCACCAACACCGTGCTGCACATCCTCGCCGCCGCACAGGAAGGCGAGATCGACTTCACTCTCGACGATATCGACCGCATCGGGCGCGAAGTGCCGTGTCTGTCCAAGGTCGCGCCCAACTCCGACTACCACATGGAGGACGTGCACCGTGCGGGCGGCATCCCCGCCATCCTCGGCGAGTTGCACCGCGGCGGGTTCCTCAACGCCGACGTGCACGCCGTGCACGCCTCCTCCTTGGAGGAATGGTTGTCCACGTGGGACATCCGGAGTGGTTCCGCATCGGAGCGCGCTCTCGAACTCTTCCACGCCGCGCCGGGCGGGGTGCGCACCACGGAGGCGTTCTCCACGAACAACCGGTGGTCGTCGCTCGACACCGACGCGGAGAACGGCTGCATCCGCAATGTCGCGCACGCCTACACCGCCAGCGGTGGGCTCACCGTGTTGCGCGGCAACCTCGCCGAGAACGGCGCCGTGATCAAGTCGGCGGGTATCGACGAGGAGCTGTGGCGTTTCTCCGGCCCCGCACGGGTGGTGGAAAGTCAGGAGGAAGCCGTCTCGGCCATCCTCAACAAGGAAGTGCAGCCCGGCGAGGTGATCGTCGTCCGCTACGAGGGTCCGGCCGGCGGCCCGGGCATGCAGGAGATGTTGCATCCGACCGCGTTCCTCAAGGGCGCGGGCCTGGGCAAGGTGTGTGCGCTCATCACCGACGGCCGCTTCTCGGGCGGATCGTCGGGCATCTCGGTGGGGCACATCTCCCCCGAGGCCGCCGCGGGCGGCAACATCGGCCTGGTCGAAAACGGCGACGAGATCCTCATCGACGTGCACGAGCGCAAGCTCGAACTGCTCGTCGACGACGAGGTGCTCGCCGAACGAAGGGCCAAGATGGAGGCATCGGAGCGGCCCTGGCAACCCGCCGAACGGGAGCGGCCGGTGACCGCCGCGCTGCGCGCCTACGCGCGTATGGCCACGTCCGCCGACACCGGCGCCGTGCGTAACCCCGACAAGTGATCAGGTGGGGGGGCGAAAGCCGGTCGTGCTTTCGCCCCCCACCGGTCAACGGAACAACAGGATGGCGGCGGCCGAAGTGGCCGCCGCCAACACCAACGCCGCCAGGCCGAACGGCCACGGCCTGCGGCGCCACGGTGTGTTCTTGTCGATCGCGATCCGACCCGCCCCCGTGAACAGCAACGCGAACGCGGTGAACGCAATGAGCAGGTCGAACTCGAAACCGCCCGTAGCGGCGAAGAACCCGCTGTCGAGCTTGCCGTAGACCGCGTTGGCCATCACGCCGAGCACGGCGGCGGCGCCGAGAGGCGTGAAGAAACCGAGTACCAGCAGCGCGCCGCCACCGACCTCCGCCAGCGCGGTCACCCATGCCAACAACGTGGTGGGGCCGGTGAAGCCCATCGACGTGAGCGCCTGCGCGAACCCATCGGTACCGGGTCCGTCGAACAGGCCGAACTTCTGCAGCCCGTGAGCGATCATCAACCCGCCGAGCGAGATCCGGAGCACGAACAGACCGAAGTCGATCCCGCCGTGCAACTGTTCGGCCGGGCGGTCGCCGTCTGAGCCCGTGCGGGCGCCGAACGGCTCCGCGGCGGTGGAGCCGCCGGTGCCCGACGTGTCGGCGAGGAAAGCCGCTGTAGGGCCGTCGGAACCGTCGTTCGCGTGGTGCGCGCTGTGAACCGTCATGCGCAGTCAGCGTAGAGTAATCACCGATTTCGATCTTCCCGAAACGGGAACCGAAGCCGCGGTCAGCGCGTCACATCTGAAAGCTCGTCGACCGACTGGGGGATGCACCATGCCGAACGGCGGCGGACATCATGTCGAGCCCGCGGAGCTGCGAGGCTGCGCGGACCTGCTGGGCCAGCAGGCGGACCATCTCGCGGCCATCGGCCGCCATGCCACTGAGAAGGGCGGCGACACCAGCGGCTACACCGGACTGCTGGCCCTGCTCGCGCCCGTGGTGACCGGTGTGGTCGGCCTGTACGCCGACACACTGGACTTCGCCAGCGGCAAGATGGGCGAGGTCCGCGACAACCTTCTCACCGCGGCCGACACCTACGAAGCCCGCGACGAGGCGTCGAAGGCCGAGATGGACCGGCTGGGCAGCCTGGTCGACGGCGCCGGTGACGTGACCGTGGGGAGCGCCTGATGACGGCGGCGTACAGCGAAGTCGAGAAGCCGCTGGATCTGCTCGGCGAAGAACCCAAGCCGTCAGGCGGTTCGGTCGAGGACGCGATCAACGACGCCGGAATCCAGGTGCAGGCCGTCAACTGGGTGTGGCAGAAGGTCGTGGGCCAGGACCTCGTGTCCTCGATCATCACGCCGATCACCGGCGACTTCGAGAAGATCGGTCTCGCCGCGGCGCAGTGGGACAACGTACGTAAAGCGCTGCAGGCGGTACGCAAGAACATCAACGCCGGGGCGGAGGAGTTGCAACCGTCCTGGTCGGGCCCGGCCGCGGAGAGTTTCTCCAATCTGATCAGTGTCACCTGGACCGTGGGGCTGGAGGCCGACGCCCAGGCCGCGAGGTTGATCGGCGTAGCGCTGAGCAAGGTGGCCGACGGTTCCAAACGCGCCTGCGATCAGGCACTGAAACTGATCGAGAAGCTGGTCAACAAGCTGATCGAGGCGGCGGCGATGCTGCCGATCCCGGTGGTCGGCTGGGGCCGGGCGGTCAAACTCGTCTTCGACGGCATCCAGATCTACAACGCCATCATGGACTTGATCGAGGGCATCAAGTCCATGATCGAGGGCGCTAGTGAGGTCATCAAAGGCATCGTGGCGACGGGCACCGCACTGTCACAGTTGGGCAGTGCGGACAGCATCAGCGACGTGATGAACGTCGCAACCGACGTGCACGAAGGCGTCACCCAGATCAAGGACGGCGCGAGCCAGGTCAAGGACGGCGCGACACAGGCGTCCAGCGCGGCCGGCGATCTCCGCACCTCGACCTCCAGCGCGTCGGAGAACGCACGTGGGCTCGCCGACGAACGCGCCAGCGCGCGGGAACAGAACACCACCTCCAGCAGCAGCAACACCGACACCTCCACGTCCGGCACCGGCAACGGAAACCGACCCGGCAGAAGTAACGCGCTGCAGAACTCCGGTGGCGACGGCGAGAGCCCAGCACGGCCACAGGATCCGGAGACCACCCGCACACCGGAACAGAACCGGGTCTGCGAGAACGATCCCGTGGACGTGTCCTCCGGTGAGGTCGTGCTGAGCCAGACCGATGTCGAACTCCCCGGTGCCTTGCCGCTGGTGATCAAACGCACGCATGTGTCGTCCTACCGTGCGGGTCGCTTCTACGGCCGTTCCTGGGCGTCGACGTTCGATCAACGGCTGGAGTTCGACGACGACGGCGTCGTTTTCGTCGCCGACGACGGCATGATCCTGGTCTATCCCGAGGTCCCCGAAGACGGCGAAGTACTTCCCGTCACCGGCCCGCGGTGGCCCTTGGCCGCCACGACCGATGGCTGGTGCGTCACCGACCGCACGTCCGGTCAGATACTGCATTTCGCGGCGGGAGACAATCCCGTTCGCCGGTTGACCGCTGTCACCGATCGGAACGGCAACCGCTTCGACCTCGATCGCAATGCCATCGGCTGTGTCACCGCCGTCCGGCACAGCGGCGGTTACCACATCGAGGTCGACACCGAGCGAGACCGCATCACCGAACTGCGGCTTCGCCACAGGGCCGAGGCAGCGGCCACGACCTGTCTGGTCCGCTACCGCTACGACGATGCCGGCCTGTTGACCGAAGTGGTCAACTCGTCCGGACGGTCTTTGCGGTTCTCCTACGACGACCAGTCCCGGCTCGTCCGTTGGACCGATCGAAACGGACACTGGTACCACTACTTCTACGACGACGCCGGCCGTTGCGTCGCCAACCACAGTTCGAGCAAGTACCTCAGCGGCACGTTCGCCTACGACACCGATAACCGGATCACCCGGTTCACCGACGCTCTCGGCCACAGCACCGTTTACCAGCTCGACGCCAAGGGCAACGTCATCGCCGAGACCGACCCGCTCGGACACACCACGACCAGTGAGTGGGACGAACACAACAGACTGGTCTCCCGCACCGATCCGCTGGGCCGCACCGTCAGCTACACCTACGACGACGGCAACCTCACCAGCGTCAGCGGACCGGACGGGACACAGTCGCGCGCCGAGTACAACGAGCTGGGACTGCCCACCGTCGTGGTCGACCCCGACGGTGCGTTGTGGCGACAGTCCTACGACGACCGCGGAAACCGGGTATCGCTCACGGACCCGACCGGTGCGACGACCCGCTACTCCTACGACGAGCGGGGCAACGCGACCGCCGTCACCGACGCGCTCGGCCAGACCCGCCGTATCGACTACAACCCCGCCGGATTGCCGCTCACGGTGACAGACCCCTCGGGGGCGACACGTCGCTTCGAACGGGACCACTTCGGACGCATCACAGCGATCATCGACGAAGTGGGTGCCATCACGCGGTTCGGCTGGACCGTCGAAGGCAAACGGGCGTGGCGGACCCAGCCGGACGGCGCCACCGACCGCTGGGAATACGACGGTGAAGGCAACGAGATCGCGCACGTGGACCCCTCGGGCCTGACGAGGCGGACCAGCTACACCCAGTTCGACCTCCCCGCCTCCGTCACCGACCCGGACGGCAACACCCTCACCTACACCTACGATCCGTTGCTCCGCCTGATCGCGGTCACCAACGCACACGGCCAGACGTGGCGCTACGAACGGGACGCCGCGGGCAACGTGGTGCGCGAGATCGACTACGACGGCCGGGAGATCCGCTACTCCTACGACGAAACCGGGCAGTTGACGAGCAGGGTCAACGGCGCGGGAGAGACGACCACGTTCCGCAGGGACGCCTCCGGCCGGGTCGTCGAACGGCGCGCCCAGGACAGGGTGTCGACCTTCGAGTACGACCCGATGGGCAGGATGCTGTCCGCGACCAGTCCCGACGCCACCGTGCGCTACCAACGAGACGCGCGTGGTCGAGTACTCAGCGAGCAGATCAACGGCCGCACGGTGACGTCTCGTTACGACGCGCTGGGAAGGCGGGTCCACCGCCGCACGCCGGCCGAAATCGAGAGCACGTGGTCCTACGACGCCCGAGGGTGTCCTCGGGAACTCCGGATGGCGGACCGGGTGATCACCTTCGGTTTCGACGGGGCGGGCCGTGAGATCGAACGCCGACTCGACAACGGCGCCACGATCGCACAGCAATGGGATCGCAACGGCCGCCTGATCGACCAATCGATCTCGATCGCCGACGGAGCACCGACAGTGCCCCCGCGCTACCGGTTGCTGCAGCAACGGTTGTACCGCTACGGGCCGGACGGCTCCCCGCAGGCCGTGGACGACAAATCCACCGGCACGGTCCGGCTTCAGCTCGACAGGACCGGGCGCGTGAGGCAGGTGACCGGCCCGGACGGGCAGGAACGGTATTCCTACGACAGCGCGGGCAACATCCGGGACGCGAGCTGGCACACCCCGGGCGGTCACGGCCAACACTCGTATGCCTACGACGGCACCAGGCTGACCGCCGCGGGCAACGTCCGATACACCTACGACCAGCAGGGCCGCGTCATCGCCAAGGTGCGGCACGAAGCGGGTGGTACGGCGCTTCGGTGGCGCTACAGCTGGAACGCCGAGGACCGTCTGGAGGAGGTCGTCACACCGGACGGCTCTCGCTGGCGCTACCTCTACGACGCTCTCGGCAGGCGCGTCGCCAAGCACAAGCTCACCCCCGACGGCTCCACCGTCGTGGAGCGCACGGAGTTCGTCTGGGACGGCGTGCGGCTCGCAGAGCAGATACTCGCGGGCGTCGACGCGACGACGTGGGAATGGCATCCTCGCCGGTTCCGGCCCCTCACCCAGATCCGGCGCCGGTTGTCCCCCTCGCAACAACAGTGGGTCGGCGGCGACTTCCACGCGGTGATCACCGACGGCATCGGCACGTCGACGGAGCTGCTGGACGGCTCCGGCAACCTCGCGTGGCGCAGCCGCACCACGCTCTGGGGGAAAACGGTCATCAAGCACCACGGCACCGCGTCGACGCCGTGGCGTTTCCCCGGCCAGTACAGCGATCCGGAGACCGGGCTCCACTACAACTACCACCGCTACTACGACCCGGACACCGGACGCTACGTCTCCCCGGACCCGCTCGGGCTCAAACCTTCCCCGAATCACTACGCATATGTGGTGAACCCGCTGCGGTGGCTCGATCCGCTCGGGCTCATGAGTTGTGGTGACGACGCGGTGACCCTCTACCGCAATGTCGACGGCAGAGAGTTCGACGCGATCGCCGAAACCGGCCGCTTCGAATCCGGAGGCGGTAGTTCGGAAGGCAAGTGGTTCGCGCTCAACGGTGAACACGCCGACCGGTGGGGGGAAGTGCTCAACCAGGGCGACGGTGTGACGATGGAGACCAACGTCCCGCCGTCCGTGGTCGACGACCTGCACCGTCACCCGGGCGACAACCTGGACGGCATCGGGCCCGCCGTGTACGCCGACGCCGATCAGCTCGAGCAGATCAACCAGCAAAGCGATGGAATCAGAATCTGGGAAGGTAAAGGCGGACATGCTTGAAAACATCGAGAACCCGCTCGCCCTCGCCACCGTGACATGGCTTTCCCCCGAGCAGGGCGGGCGGCGTTCCGGTCCTCCGTCGGCCCCGGTCTATGCGTCGACGACGACGTTTCGGACCGGCGATGCGGTCGAATCGGAGCCGGGTTGGCCCGCCACCGACCCCAGAACCGTCAGCGTTCTGTTGCAACGGGTCGATTCGACGCCGCAGACCACCGAGGTCGCCAAGGTCGGCTTCCTCGCCCCCGACCTGGCTCGGCCGTACCTCCACGAAGGCGCTGAGCTGGTCATCCTGGAGGGGCCGAAGCAGGTCGCCCACGCCGTCATCACCGAGGTACTGATCGAGGACGAGCAAGCATGACGCGACTAGGCACGCGGCGCGCGCATCCTGCGCGGCCTCGCCGCGCAAGCTCAGCGGACCGCCTGTCCAGCACCCGGTGCACGAAGCGATCGCGATGATCTCTCGGACCGAACGGGCCGAGCTGTTCAAGACGGCGGGCATGACTCTGCTCGGCGAGGCGTGGGAGGTCGCGGGCGTGACGCCGGAAAACGCCACCCGTTCGGTCATACACCTGGATGTCCGACCGGACGTCCGAGTCGATCACGAGACGGCGGACAGCGTGGCAAGGACCGAGCGAATCTGGTGGGACATCGCCCGTGACGTCGGCGTGCTCACCGACGACGACGCCTTCTACCTCAGCCCCACCTGCCCGGGCGCGTTCAGGTTGCCGTGGGCCCGGGTCCGCACCGCGGTACACGGCGGGTTCCTCCGCGCGCTGTGGGCGGAATTCGGCTCACTGGAATTCGTCGCCGTCTGTCCCACCGGCTCGGCGGTGGTCGGCGTGTTCGAAGAAGAAGGCGAGAACTGGATCGTCACGTCAAGCAGTCGACCCTGACGCTCACTCGTCCCGGTGTCGACTTCGACTCGTTAGGGGTTCATCATGACCGGTCCCGATCTTTCCCGGAATCCGCAGATCGCCGCGGCGATGGCGCAGCTCGAACAAGCGGAACTCGGACTCGACCGCAGTATCAGCAAGGCCAAACAGCTGGAAACCAAGATCCCGAAGAGCGGGCTGTCTCAGCAGGACATCGAGCAGATCTCCGAACACGCCCGCAGCAAGGACGCTCCCAAGGAGCTGCGTGAGCTCCAGGCCCGGATCGACAAGGGCGATCTGTCCTGGAACGACATCGCCGCCGGCCGTTTCCTCGACGATCCGCAGGTCCGCAAGGCGCTGGAAGGCGGCGTCGAGGGCATGCGCCAGGCGTACGTGATGATCCAGGAGGGTCACGCTCTCGACGACATCATCGAACCAGGCGGCCCGCCGTCGGCGATCACGTCCGAGTCCGACTCGACTCCCAGGCCCACCCGTGAGGGTGGCGACCCGGACGACGACGACTACTTCGACGGGCCGGTGCTGCGCTGACGATCGGGCGATCCGCACGGCCACGGCGACTTCTCCGCCGCAGTCGAGGTCGAGCCGGGGCGGCTTGTCAGTGCCCGGGGCGACGAGTGTCCTGCCGCGCGGATCGCTTCCCACCGCACAGTACCGCAAGCGCCGAGGTCGGGGCGTCACTTCGAATCGACGTTGCTCAGTACTCGCCCCGGACGAGGTTGTTCGGCAACTCGCCCAACACGTACCGTTCGATCTCCGCCGCCGCGACCACATAGGAACGTCGGCGCGCATCGACCACCGCGCCACCGACGTGCGGGGTGATGACCACGTTCGGCAGTTCCCACAGCGGATGGTCGTCCGGCAGCGGCTCGGGGTCCGTGACGTCCAATGCCGCCTTCAGCCGTCCCGACTCCAATTCGGCCAGCAACGCGGCGGTGTCCACCACCGCTCCCCGAGAAGCGTTCACCAGTAAGGCCCCGTCGGGCAGGGCTCCGAGGAACTCCGCGTCGACCAGTCCCCGTGTCCGCGACGTCAGCGGCACCAGCAGCACCACGATGTCGGTGTCGGGCAACAACTCAGGCAGGTCCTCCACGCTGTAGACCTCGCCGCGGGCCGACATTCCCACCATCGTCACCCACGCGTCGAACGGCTCCAGCCTGCACCGCAGCTGGTTGCCGACATCGCCCGCGCCCACGACGAGGACCCGTTTGCCCTGGAGCGTGTCCGCGGTGAGCCGGGACCACCGCCGCGCCCTCTGCGCTTCGGCGAACTCCGGCAGTCGCCGACACCACGACAGCAACACCGCCATCACCCACTCGGCCGTACTGCCGCCGTGTGCGCCACGACAGGTGGACAACAACACACCCTCCGGAAGGGCCTCCGACCAGTCCTCCGCTCCGGCCGACAACAACTGGATCAAGCGCAGCCTGGGCATCGCGTCGAGCAAGGGGAGCACATCAGCGGCTCGGGCACCGGGGATCAGCACCTCTGCCTCGGCGGCCTCCGCGGGCAGCGGCTCGGTGAGGCCGTATCGCACCGGGCGTACCCCGGCCACCTCCGACAACGCGGTCATGCCGTCGTCGTCCGGAACGAGAACAGTGATCGTCACACATCCATAGTGGCCGATTTCTCCCGCCCCGCTTACCGGAGGTTCACGTACGACACCCTAGGCTGAGCAACTGTGCGCAGCGCAGCTCCGAGACGCTCGTGGCCAGTAGCCGTCATGGCCTGTGCCGCGCTGGGACTTGCGGGATGTGCCGAATTCGACGATTCGACCGCCGCCACCGACTGGCGCGCCGCGCCCGAACTGACGGCCGAGGCCGGGCCTCAACCACAACTTCCGGAGGCGGATTCGCCCCCCACGCCCGACGACCCGTCCACGTCGACGACCCCTTTGCCACCGCCCGACGGCTGCACCGACTACGACAAGGCGGTCATCGCCACCTGTCTCGACACCGTGTCGGCCGTGGCGGCGCTGCCCTCGGACGGCTCCAGCATCACCGCGCTCGCCGGTGAACGACGCAGCGGCCGGGTGTTCCTCGTCGGAACCGACGGAGAGCCCCGCGAGTTCGCCACCCTCGACGTCGAGGCCACCGGAGACGGCGGACTGACCGGGCTCGCCCTCTCCCCCACCTACGCCGAGGACGGTCTCGTCTTCGCCTACATCACGACCGCCACCGACAACCGGGTCGTGCGGTTCGCCGAAGGGCAGCCAGCCAAGCCCGTGCTCACCGGCATCCCGAAAGGGGCCGACAACAATAGGGGCGCCCTGTTGGCCGACGAGGACGGTTCCCTGCTGGTCGCCACCGGAGACGCCGGTGACTCCGGCGCCGCGGCCGACAGCGAGTCGCTGGCGGGCAAAGTCCTGCGCATCGACCCCTCGGGAAAGCCCGCCGAGGACAACCCGAAGGCCGGTTCGGCCGTGTACGCCAGCGGCTTGCACGCCCCCGGAGGGATGTGCCGCGCCGCGGACGGCTCCCGGCTGTGGGTCACCGACCAGGCCGAGCGAGAAGACGCGGTGCATCGCCTCGAATCCGGCGCCGAACTGACCACACCGGTATGGACGTGGAAGGACCAGCCGGGGGTCAGTGGCTGCTCGGACTGGACCGACACGCTCGCCGTGTCCACGGAAGAAGCGGGCAACGTCCAGAACCTGCCGCTCACCGAGGACGGCTCGGTCGGGGGCGAACCCCAGATCACGCTGGACGGTGAGAACGGCACCAGCTACGGCCGCATCGGCAGCCTCGATCAGGTGACGCAGGACGTCGCCATCGCGGGCACGGTCAACAAGGTCGGTGGGGAGCCGGTGTCCAGCGACGACCGCGTGGTGCTCATCGTCCGCCAGCCCGCTTCCGGTTCCGGTCGCGACTGACGGCCGCACGCACGTCGAACAAAGCGCCCACGAGCGACGCCAGCACCGCCAGGGCACCGAGATACCGACCGATCGCGGCCTCGAAGGTCACCCCGCTCACGTCGAGGAACGCACGCTGCTCCGCACCGAACTGCCAGTCGACGAACACCCAGGCCAACACCGTCGCGCAGGCGGCCACCCCGGCGGCGATCAACCACAGTTGCGGCAGACCACTCGCCCGTAGCGTGGGCCGCTGCCCGAACACCACGACGCCGATCCCGGACACGGTCACCAACAGCGGCGCCAACCAGCCGAAGAACGTCGCCTTCCACACCGAACGGGAGACGTCCTCGGTGGGCAGCTCCGCCAGCGCGGCACTCACCTCGGGGTTGGCGGAACTCAGCTGCGTCCACGGCAGGAAAAGCGACACGACGGCGAGCAGCCCGGCACCGAGGCCGAGCCACTCCCGCCATGACACCCGAGCGGGCGACCATCCCGACTTCTGGTGGTCGCGCGTCGACACGGTCAGGCGCCGACCCTTTCCAGGACCAGCTCCCGGACGCGCTTGGCGTCGGCCTGGCCTTTCGTCGCCTTCATCACCGCGCCGACGATGGCACCTGCGGCTTGCACCTTGCCGCCGCGGATCTTGTCGGCCACGTCCGGCTGAGCGGCGAGAGCCTCGTCGACGGCGGCGATGAGCGCCGAGTCGTCAGAGACCACCTTGAGACCGCGCTGCTCCACGACCTCGTCGGGTTCGCCCTCGCCGTCCAGCACGCCCTGCACGACTTCACGCGCGAGCTTGTTGGTCAACTCACCGGAGTTGACGAGCTCGATCACACGCGCCACCTGCACGGGGGTGATCGGCAGTTCGCCGAGTTCCACCTCGCGGAGGTTGGCCTGCTGGGTCAGGTACTGCACCCACCAGCTGCGGGCCTCGCCCGGCTTGGCTCCGGCCTCCACCGTCGCCGCCACGAGATCGACGGCACCGGTGTTGAACAGGTCGCGCAGTTCCTCGTCGGTGAGGTTCCACTCCTTCTGGATGCGCTTGCGGCGCTCCCACGGCAGTTCGGGCAGCGTCTTGCGCAGCTCCTCCACCCATTCGCGCGACGGCGCGACGGGCACCAGGTCCGGTTCGGGGAAGTAGCGGTAGTCCTCCGCGGCCTCCTTACGGCGGCCGGACGAGGTAGTGCCGTCAGCCTCCTGGAAGTGGCGGGTCTCCTGCGTCACGGTGCCACCCGCGGCCAACACGCCCGCCTGCCGCATCATCTCGTACCGCACGGCCCGCTCGACGCTACGCAACGAGTTGACGTTCTTCGTCTCGGTGCGGGTCCCGAACTCGGTCGCGCCCTTCGGCTTCAGCGACACGTTGGCGTCACACCGCAGCGAACCCTGGTCCATGCGCACGTCGGAGACGTCCATGGCGCGCAGCAGGTCACGCAACGCCGCCACATACGCCCGCGCGACCTCCGGCGCCCGCTCCCCCATGCCCTCGATGGGCTTGGTGACGATCTCGATGAGCGGCACGCCCGCGCGGTTGTAGTCCAGCAGCGAATGCTCGGCACCGTGGATGCGGCCCGTCGCGCCTCCGACGTGCAGCGACTTGCCGGTGTCCTCCTCCATGTGGGCCCGCTCGATGCCCACACGCACGACCTCGCCGTCGTCGAGCACCACGTCGAGGTAGCCGTCGAACGCGATCGGCTCGTCGTGCTGCGAGGTCTGGAAGTTCTTCGGCATGTCCGGATAGAAGTAGTTCTTCCGGGCGAACCGGCACCACTCGGCGATCTCGCAGTTCAGCGCCAACCCGATCCGGATGGCCGACTCGACCGCCTTGCCGTTGACCACGGGCAGCCCACCGGGAAGCCCGAGGCACGTGGGGCACACGTGCGTGTTCGGCTCGCCGCCGAACTCGTTCGGGCAGCCGCAGAACATCTTGGTCTTCGTGTTGAGCTCGACGTGCACCTCGAGCCCGAGCACCGGGTCGTAGGACTCGACGACCTCGGCATAGTCCATCAGGTCGGCAACAGTCGTCACTTCGCCGCCGCTCCCTTCAGCTCAGGCATCTTGTCCAGCACCGACCCGCGGGCCACCTCGTAGGCCGCGCCGACGCGGTACAGGCGCTCGTCGGCCAGAGCCGGCGCCATGATCTGCAACCCGACCGGCAGACCGTCGTCGGACAGGCCGCTGGGCACGCTCATCGCCGCGTTACCCGCGAGGTTCGCCGGGATGGTGCACAGATCGGCCAGATACATCGCCAGCGGATCGTCCGTGCGCTCCCCCAGACGGAACGCGGTGCTGGGGGTCGTCTGCGAGACCAGCACGTCGACCTGCTCGAAAGCGGCCGTGAAGTCGCGCGCGACCAGCGTGCGCACCTTCTGCGCCGAGCCGTAGTAAGCGTCGTAGTAGCCCGCCGACAACGCGTACGTGCCCAGCATGATGCGGAGCTTGACCTCGGGACCGAACCCGGCCTCGCGCGAAGCCGACATGACCTCTTCGGCACTGCGCTCGCCGTCGTCGGCCACCCGCAACCCGTACCGCATGGCGTCGAACCGGGCGAGGTTCGACGAGCACTCGCTCGGGGCAATCAGGTAGTACGCGGGCAGGCTGTAGGAGAAGTTCGGGCACGAGACCTCGACGACCTCCGCGCCCAGCTCCCGCAACTGCGCCACGGCCGCCTCGAACGACGCCAGCACACCGGCCTGGTAGCCCTCGCCGGACAGCTCACGCACCACACCGACCTTCACACCCGACAGGTCGCCGTTGCCGCCTTCCCTGGCCGCCTGCACCACCGAGGGAACCGGCGCGTCGATCGAGGTGGAGTCGAGCGGGTCGTGACCCGCGATGACCTCGTGCAGCAGAGCCGCGTCGAGCACCGTGCGCGCACACGGGCCGCCCTGATCCAACGACGACGAGAACGCCACCATTCCGTAGCGCGACACCCCGCCGTACGTCGGCTTGACCCCGACCGTGCCGGTGACGGAAGCGGGCTGGCGGATGGAACCACCCGTGTCCGTGCCGATGGCCAACGGCGCCTCGAACGCGGCGAGCGACGCGGCCGACCCACCACCCGAACCGCCGGGGATCCGCTCGCGATCCCACGGGTTACGAGTCGGGCCGAACGCCGAGTTCTCGGTGGACGACCCCATGGCGAACTCGTCCATGTTGGTCTTGCCGAGAATCGGCACACCCGCCTCGCGCAGCTTGCGCGTCACCGTCGCGTCGTACGGGGGAACCCAGTTCTCCAACGTCCGCGAACCGCAGGTCGTCGGCATGTCACGCGTGGTGAAGGCGTCCTTCAACGCCAGCGGCACACCCGCCAACGACGAGTCGGGCCGCTCACCGGCGGCCAGGCCGACGTCCACAGCCCGCGCCGCAGCGAGCGCGCCCTCGGCGTCGACGTGCAGGAACGCGTGGACATCGGAGTCCACCTCGGCGATCCGGTCGAGATGCGCCGTGGTCACCTCCTCGGCGGACACCTCACGCGAATGGATCTTCTCCGCCAGCTCGGCGGCGGACAGCCTCGTCAGATCGGTCACTGCTCTTCCCCAAGAATGCGCGGCACCCGGAACCTGCCGTCCTCCACAGCCGGAGCACCCGACAGCGCTTCCTGCTGGCTCAGCCCCGGCCGCACCTCGTCGTCACGGAAAGTGTTGGTCAACGGAACAGCGTGCGTCATGGGCGGAATGTCGTCGGACGCGACCTCACCGACCTTCGCCACCGCGTCCAGAATCTGGTCGAGCCGACCGGCGAAGACATCCAGTTCTTCCTCGGTGACGGCCATTCTCGCCAGCTTGGCCAAATGCGCGACCTCGTCGCGGGAAATTTTCGACACGCGGGCGACTCCCGGGGTGTTCTCGATTCTCAACTCAGACGTTGCCGATTCGGGTGTTACCCAAGGCAGTCTATGGCCTGCGGAGCCGTTCGCTCGTCTCGGGTCCAGCCCGATGGCGACTACCCACACAAGAGTCCGAACTGTCACAATCATCGGTCGGTGAACGCGCAAGCATGAGAGGTGAGGACGCTGGCCGAGGAAAGGGGTTTACGTTGTCTTTCCTGATCCGGGTCCAACTCCCGGACAGTCCCGGCACTCTCGGCGCCGTGGCCAGCGCCCTGGGCATGGCGGGAGCCGACATTCTCAGTGTCAACGTCGTCGAACGCGGCAACGGTGTCGCGATCGACGATTTCGTGGTCGAGCTTCCCGCCGGTCGATTGCCCGACACGCTCATCACCGCCGCCGAGAGCGTCGACGGGGTCGAAGTCGACGCTGTGCGGCCGTACGCGGGTGTCCTCGACACACACCGGGAACTCGAACTCGTCGAGGCGATCGCCTCCCAGCCCTCGTCCGGGTTGGAGCTGCTGGCCGACGGTGTCCCCCGGATCGTACGAGCCGGGTGGTCGATCGTCGTACAGGCCGGCGACGGTGACAACGGCGACAAAGGCGGCAACGGCATCACCCGCCTGGCGTCCTCCACCGCCGCACCCGAGGCACCGTTGGGTGAGCTGCCGTGGCTGCCGTTGGAGCACGCCACGGTGCTGGACTCCGAGGCGCCCTGGGTGCCGAAGATGTGGCGCGAGCTCGGCACCGAACTCGCCGCCACGCCCGTGGGCAGGCCCGAACGGGCGCTGCTCGTGGGCAGGCCGGGAGGTCCGATGTTCCGTGCCGCCGAGGTCGCCCGACTGGCTCATCTCGCGGGCATCGTGGCGGTGGTCCTACGGGACTGACCACCTCGGCCACGCCGTGTCCGCAGCCTGTGTAGTCGTGTCCGCAGCTCTCGTAGCCGTGTCCGCAGCCTGTGTAGTCGTGTCCCCGACTTGAGACATACCGGTCCGACGGGAAAGAACCGAACGAACGCCGCGTACCGTCATGCGCTGATGCTCCGTACCGACCCGTGCGACGACCGCGCCCGCCAGGTTCAACAGTTCCTGGCCGTTCCCGTGCTGGCCGCCGCGCTCGTGTCCGTACCCGCCGTCTTCCTCGCCACCACACCCGGCCTCACCGGCGTGATCGGCAAAGTACTCAACTGGCTGTCCCTCGCCGTGCTGGTGAGCGAGTCCGCCACGCTGCTGTGGTTCAGCGGCAGCGTGCGACTGTTCGTGCAGCGCTATCGGGCCCAACTACTGATCGTGGCGATCACCGTGCCCGCGGTGGTGTTCGTCGTCGGCCCGACACAGGTGTTGCGGCTTCTGCTGGCACTCGGGGCGTTCCGCATCTTAAGTGTGCGAAGGATTCTGCGTGCGGGCCGCGTGATCGTGCACCGGGCGGACCTCGACGGTCGGCGGGGCCGATGGGTGTTGGCCGGGATGAGCGCCGCGGCGGTGGTGTTCGCCACCATCGTCCTGGCGAACCCCGAATCAGGAAGCCGCAAAGTACTCGCGTGGGTGGTCGATCACCTGGGGGCGGGCGGAACGGCGGTGGCCGGTCTGGGGATAGCGATGATCGTCCTGGTCATCGTCGTACTGCTACGCAAAGACACTCGCGGCTGACCCGCCGTCACAGATCCTTGACGTACGCCATCAACAAAAGGCCCGAATCGGTGTGCCAGTCACGAGAGGGCGCGCGGGTGAACCCGAGCCGTTCGTAGAGCCGGTGCGCCGTCGTCATGCTGGTGAGGCTGCACAACACCATGCGCGACGCGCCGCGTTCGTGGGCGAGGTCGAGCGCCGCTCTGGTCAGCGCCTCCCCCACGCCCCGTCGTCGTGCATGCGGCGCCACCGCCACCATTCGTAACTCGGCCTCGCCGTCCTCGCACATCTCCACCAACGCGGATCCGGGCTCGGCCAGGGTGGCCGTACCCAACAGGGAACCCTCCCCGTCCACGGCGACGAGGAGTTCCGCGTGCTCGGCCCGGCGTGCCGTGTCCCGAAGTGATCGCGAGTACCGTCGGCCGTCCTCGTGATCGAGGTGACCGCTCGCCCGATACGCGGCCACCGTCAGCTCCCCCACCTCGGGAAGTTCCTCGGGACGAGCCGCGCGCACCTGGATATCACTCACGATGTCGTCCTCCCTCGTCCTCGGGCTTCTTGGTTTCCTCGGACATCTCGGTCACCGCTAAGGGCATGGGTGTACGCCGGCTGCGAACACACGTGCACAAAGTGCGGACACGACGACACAGGCTGCGGACACGATGTCAGTCGTCGGTTTTCTCGGCCACCTCCGCGGCGGCCTCCGGGCCGCGCTCCAGCAGCACCCGGAAACCTTCCTCGTCGAGCACGGGGACCTTCAACTGCACGGCCTTGTCGTACTTCGAGCCGGGCGCATCGCCCACCACCACGAACGCCGTCTTCTTGGACACCGAACCGGCCGCCTTGCCGCCGCGCGCCATGATGGCTTCCTTGGCCTCGTCCCGGGAGAACTCGCGCAGCGTACCGGTGACCACGATGGAAAGCCCCTCCAGATTCCGAGGGATCGACGTGTCGCGCTCGGCCTCCATGCGCACTCCCGCACGACGCCACTTCTCCACAACCTCGCGGTGCCAATCGACCGCGAACCACTCGCGAACGGCCTTGGCGATGGTGGGTCCGACACCGTCGACCTCGGCCAGCCGTTCCTCGTCGGCCGCATCGATCGCGTCGATGGAACCGAACTCGCGCGCGAGCGCCTGCGCGGCCGTGGGGCCGACGTGCCGGATCGACAAGCCCACCAACACCTTCCACAGCGGACGGTCCTTGGCGGTGGCGAGGTTGTCCAACAGGCGCCGACCGTTGGCGGACAACTGTCCCGACTTGGTGACGAAGAAGTCGACCCGCAGAAGCTTTTCCTCGTCGAGGTCGAACACATCGCCCTCATCGGTGATCACACCGGACTGCAGCAGGGCGCCCGCCGCTTCGTAACCGAGGACCTCGATGTCGAAAGCGCCGCGTCCGGCGAGATGGAACAACCGCTCCCGCAACTGCGCGGGACACGACCGCGCGTTCGGGCAACGGATGTCGACGTCGCCCTCCTTCTCGTACGCCAGCCGCGTACCGCACTCCGGGCAGTGGGTGGGCATCACGAACTCGCGTTCGGACCCGGTGCGCACGTCCACGACCGGACCGAGCACCTCGGGGATCACGTCCCCGGCCTTGCGGATCACCACCCGGTCACCGATGAGCACGCCTTTGCGTTTCACCTCCTCGGCGTTGTGCAGGGTCGCCATCGCCACCGTGGACCCGGCGACCTTCACCGGCTCCATGACCGCGTACGGCGTGACACGTCCGGTGCGGCCGACATTCACCCGGATGTCGAGCAGTGTCGTGTTGGCCTCCTCCGGCGGGTACTTGTAGGCGACCGACCACCGGGGCGCGCGGGACGTAGTGCCGAGCCTGCGTTGCAACGACACGTCGTCGACCTTGACGACGACGCCGTCGATCTCGTAGCTCGCATCGTGTCGGTGCTCGTCCCAGTAGCGGATGAACTCGATCAGCCGCTCGGTGGAATCGATCACCTTGCTGTACGGCGAGACGGGCAGTCCCCACGCCGCGAGCGCCTCGTACGACTCGGACTGCCGCGCGGGTTCGAAGCCGACGCGCTTGCCCAGCCCGTGACAGACCAACCGCAACGGCCGACTGCGCGTGACCTTGGGGTCCTTCTGCCGCAACGACCCGGCGGCGGCGTTACGCGGGTTGGCGAACGGGGCCTTGCCTGCCTCCACGAGCGCGGCGTTGAGGTCGGCGAACTCCTCCACCCGGAAATACACCTCGCCGCGCACCTCGACCACCTCCGGCACGGGGAAGCGGTCGGTCGCCGTCAGCCGCTCGGGCACGTCCTGCACCGTGCGCACGTTGAGGGTGACGTCCTCGCCCGTCCTGCCGTCGCCCCGGGTGAGGGCGCGGGTGAGTCTGCCGTTCTCGTACAGCAGGTTGACCGCGAGCCCGTCGACCTTCAGCTCGCACAGATACCGCGTGCTGCCGCCGATCTCCCGCTCGACCCGATCGATCCACGTCCTCAACTCGTCGAGGTCGAAGACGTTGTCGAGGCTGAACATGCGCTCCAGGTGGTCGTGTGCGTTGAACTCCGTGGAGAACGTGCCGCCGACGCTCTGGGTGGGTGAGTCGGGCGCAACGAGCGCGGGGTGTTCGGCCTCCAGCCGCTCCAGCTCGCGCACCAACCGGTCGAACTCGCCGTCGGAGATCGTGGGGGCGTCCAGCACGTAGTAACGGAACTGGTGCCCGCGGATCTCCTCGACCAGCGCACCGTGCCGTTCCCGCACTTCCGCGGGAACGTCCTGGATGTCCTCGACGTGTGCGGCCTCCGCCGTCGCCTCTCGGTCGCTCTCGGCGACCGAGGCCAGTTCTTCGCTCGCCGTCAGGTCCTCGCTGCTCACGACGAGCAGCCTAGTCAGCCCCACCGACATCGCCGGTCAGACCGCGCACCAGGTCGCGGAGTTCACCGAGGCTGATGGTGCCCTGTGGCTCGACGGTCGCCGTCTCCACGCGCCGCAGCCGCTCACCCGCGAGCCGCTCACCCAGGGTGGCGTCGAGCGGCAGGAACGTCAGGGCGGTGCGCTCGGACTCGGCGAGGTCGGGGAACTCGGGGTGATACACGGCCACGTCGACGACACCCTCGTCCTCGTCCACCTGGGCGACCACGCGCACGTCGGCGAAGTTCAGCCGACGTGTCCCCAGGTTCACGGTGACCCCCGCCGGATCGGGTACGGGGGGAACGGAGTCGTGGTACTCCCAGATCGCGTCGTCGGGCGGCGCGGCGGCCTTCCACGCGTCGGTGTAGGGACGCAGCGCGGGGTCCTCCTGCCCACTGATCACGAGCGCGTAGAGGGCGCGCCGACCACGTTCGAGGGAGAACTGGAGGTTCGGGTGCACGCGCGCCACCGCGTCGCACAACAGTGTCTCGGCCGCCTGTGGATTGCCTTCACCGAGCGCGGAGCTGACATCGGGCAGCACGTCCTGCCAGTGGCGCCAGAATTCGGCGGCCGCGGTCTCCGGGTCGGACGGCACGGGTTGCTCGGGCCACGGGGTGCGCGGGTCGGGTGAGTCGGGCACCCCCTCGGATGTGCCGGACTCGTTTCCTGTGCGCTGCCGGGGACGTCGGCGGAACAGTCGCATGTTCGCCACTACTACCAGTCTTCGGGCGGGTCGATGAACGCTTTGCCGAGATCCCGGGTCAGCGACAGCGCCTTACGCAACCACTCCCCCGTGGCGCCGGCGAGTCCACACGCGGGAGTGGGCACGACACGTTCGGCGAGGGTGGAACGGGCGAACCCGAGCCTGTCCACGAGGTCGAACGCCGGACGTGCCAGCCGTTTCAACTCGGGCCGCTCGGCGGGGGCGTGGCCGGGGACGAGCCCCAGCAGGAACGTGACCTCGGCGTCGTAGGCCTCGCCGATCTCGTCGAGCAGCTTGCCCGGGGCACCGTCGAGCAGGGTCGCGTCGAACGAGATGGCGTCGGCGCCCGCCGACCGCAGGAGCCCGACGGGAGGGCGGTGGGCACAACAGTGCACGACGACGGGACAGCCCGTGGCGGAACGGGCGGCATCGACGACACCGGCGAGGATCTCCCGTGCCCGCGGCTCGGACACCGCGGCCACGGTGCCGTAACCGGAGGGCGTGGGCAACGACCCGGCCAACACGTCCGGCAGAGTGGGTTCGTCGAGCTGGACCACCACGCGGGCGCCGGTGCGCTCGGCCAGCTCGGCCACGTGGGCGGCCAGACCTTCGGCCAGTGAGTCGGTGAAGTCCCGCAGCGCGCCGTGGTCGGTGAGCACCCGGTGCCCCCGCACCAGTTCGACACCGGCCGCCAGGGTCCACGGCCCGGCGAGCTGTGTCTTCACCACCGAGGGAGCGCTTCGTTCGGCCTCCTCACCGAAAGCGTCGACGTCCCAGCGCAACAGGTCCACGGCACGCCGATGGTGACGTCCCGGCTTCGCGGTGACGCGGTAACCCGACGGCACGACCTCCACGGCGAGATCCACGAGCAGCGCGGCGGTGCGGCCGATCACGTCGGCGCCCACGCCGCGGTCGGGGAGTTCGGGAAGGTGCGGGAATTCGGGGAGTTCACCGAACACGACAGCGGCAGCCTCTCCCGTGTCGGTGCCCGGCATCGAGCCGATCCCCGTGGCCGCGCCTGTCGGCCACGGAAGCCGTGTCCCGTCTGTCTCACCACTGGTCACGCTCTCGATTGTGCCGCCGCCCACCCGCCCGGGCAGTGGCGGGTCCACCCGGTTCACCACCCGAATCGCCGGTCGCCGCGGCGGGTCGGTGTGCCGTACCTTCGAAGTGTCCACGGTGCTTCGCACAAAAACGCGCTGTGCGAAAGGAAGCAGGGGAGGTGAGTCACGTGAGAGTGGCGCTGGCGCAGACCGACTGCCGACTCGGCGACGTGGAGGGCAACCTGGCCGACGCCGAACGCATCGTCAAGGAGGCGGCCGAACAGAAGGCCGACCTGGTCGTGTTCCCGGAGTTGAGTCTCACCGGCTACGCGTTGGGGCAACTCGCCGACGACATCTCGTTGTGGCCGGACGATCCACGTCTTGCCACCTTGTCGCGGCACGGTCCGGACGTGGTGATCGGGCTGCTGGAGGACGGCCGTATCCGCAGGCACAACTCGGCCCTGTACCTGTCCGGCGGCGAACTCGTGCACAACCATCGCAAGCTGTACCTGCCGAACTACCTCGTCTGGGAGGAACGCAAGCACGCCAATCCCGGGCAGCACATGCGAGCGTTCGACACCCGGCACGGCAGGTTCGCCACGCTGGTCTGCAACGACGCCTGGCAGCCGATGTTGCCGTGGCTGGCCGCCCAGGACGGCGCGGAGCTGCTCATCGTCCCGGCCAACAGCGCGGCGAAGCCGACCGGCGGTTCGTTCGAACCGGCCGAGTACTGGCACGACCTGCTCACGTTCACCGCGCGCATGCAGCAGTGCTGGGTGGTGTTCGTCAACAGGGTGGGCCACGAGGCCGGGGTCCGTTTCTGGGGCGGCTCTCGGGTGCTCGACCCGTGGGGGTCCGTGGTCGCCTCCGCCCCCGATTGGGAGGAGTCGCTCACGGTGGTCGACGTGGACCTCGACACGGTGCGCAAGCGGCGTCGCGAGATCCCGTTGCTGGCCGACGCGCGGATGGGTCTGTTGCGGCGCGAGCTGGAACGGCTGATCAACGAGAGCGGCGACGACTGACGGCCGACAAAGGATGAGCAAGCGCTCAGTGAGGTAGCTCTCACCGACCTCCTGTTCACAGCGGGAACCTGGTCTCATCACCGCATGCAACCGCTCGAGGAAGGTGTTCGGCCCTGGACCGAGCCGGGGATCTACCAGGTGGTCCCCGGCGTCTACCGCATCCCGCTGCCGATGCCGAACGACGGCCTGAAAGCGGTCAACGTCTACGCGCTGACCGACGGTGACTCGCTGGTGCTGGTCGACTCGGGCTGGGACCGACCCGAGGCCCACGCCCAGCTGGAAGCCGCGTTGGCCGGCCTCGGCGCGGGACTGGGCGATGTCCGAGAGTTCCTCGTCACGCACGTCCATCAGGACCACTACACGTTGGCGGTGGCTGTGCGTCGGAAACACGGCACGCCGATCGCGCTGGGCGAGCGGGAGAACGCGACGCTGACCGCCCTGACCGAGCCGGGCCGGGTGCCGATGGCCGACCAACTGCCGCTGCTGAGCAGGGCGGGCGGCCGACCCGTGCTCGAGGCGCTGATCGAGGCGTTCGGGTCCGCACCGTCAAACTCGGAGCGGGATCCGTGGGAGGAGCCCGACGAGTGGTTGGCCCCCGGACAACGCGCCGTGCCGGGCGGTCGACACCTCGACGTGGTCCACACCCCCGGGCACACGGCGGGACACGTCGTGTTCGCCGACGCCGAAGCGGGCCTGCTGTTCACCGGTGACCACGTGCTGCCGCACATCACCCCGTCCGTGGGCTTGCACGCGGCGCCCGTCGAGCTGCCCCTGCGGGACTTTCTCGACTCGTTGCGGCTGGTCCGCTCGATGCCGGACGCCCGCATGCTCCCCGCACACGGTCCCGTCTCCCCCAGCGTGCACGCCAGAGTGGACGAGCTGCTGCGCCACCACGACCGGAGGCTCGACGAGATCGCGGCGACCGTGGCCGACGGTGCGCACACAGCGTACGAGGTCGCGCTGCGACTCACCTGGACCCGCCGCGCACGGACTCTGACCGAATTGGACCCCTTCAACCAGGCGCTGGCGGTCCTGGAGGTCGCCACGCACCTGGATCTGCTCGTGACTCGGGAAGCGGTGACCGCCACCGACGAAGACGGTCTACGTCACTACGCCCTCTGAGCCCTCTGAACCCTCTGAACCTTCTGAGTCCTCTGAGTCCTCTGAGCGCCCCTCGGACGGCCGCCCGGCGGGAGCGAATCGTTCCCTCAGTCGCCGCTTGAGGATCTTTCCGGACGCATTGCGCGGCAGCTCGTCGACGAAGTGCACGGCCTTTGGCACCTTGAAGCTCGACAGCGACTTCCTGGCGTGGTCGATCAACTCGTCGGCGTCGACGTCGTCGACGTCGCCTTCGGGGCCCTTGGGAACGACGACGGCGGTGACGGCTTCGATCCACTTGTCGTCGGGCAGACCCACCACCGCCACCTCCGCCACCTTGGGATGCGTGTAGAGGGCGTCTTCGACCTCTCGCGAAGCCACGAGCACACCACCGGTGTTGATGACGTCCTTGATGCGGTCCACGACGTAGAGGTAGCCCTCGGCGTCGATCCGCACCAGATCGCCGGAGTGGAACCAGCCGTCGCGGAACGCCTCCTCGGTCTCCTCGGGCTTGTTCCAATACCCCGTCGCCAACTGCGGCGACCGATACACCACCTCGCCCTGCTCACCGGGTGCCACATCGTTGCCGTCGGGATCCACCACCCGCAGTTCCACGAACAACGCGGGTCTGCCCGCCGAATCGGGGCGCTCGTCGTGTTCCTCGGGGCGGAGTACGGCGGCCAGCGGTGCGATCTCGGACTGCCCGAAACAGTTGTAGAAACCCAACCGCGGCATCGCTTCGCGCAGGCGGTTCAGCACCGGCACCGGCATGATGGACGCGCCGTAGTACGCCTTGCGCAGCGCCGACAGGTCGTAGCTTTCGAAGTCGGCGTGGTTGGCCAACGCCACCCACAGCGTCGGCGCCGCGAAGAACGCGCCATGCCGGTCGGCGGCGAGCCTGCGCAGAACCTCGGTCGGGTCCGGTGTCTCCAACACCGTGTTCGTGGCGCCCACAGCCAGCCAGGGCAGAAGGAACACGTGCATCTGCGCGCTGTGGTACAGCGGCATGACATGCAGTGGCGCGTCGTCGGCCGACAGGTCGAGATCCACGATGCAGGACAGGTACTCGTGCACCAGCGCCCGATGCGTCATCATCGCGCCCTTGGGCCGCGACGTGGTTCCCGAGGTGTAGAGCAACTGGGCCAGGTCGGTGTCGGAGACCTCGACGTCCAGCTCGGACACCTCGTCTTCGCGGCCCTCGCGTGCCGCGTCGAGCAGGCTGTCGTCGGCGTCACGCAACGCCACCACCCGCTCCAGGTCCACTCGTGCGTCGCCGATGGCGTCCGCCAGGCCGGGGTCGGAAAGCGCGATGCGACTACCGGACTGCTCCAGCAGGTATGCCAGTTCGGCACCGGTCAGGTTGTAGTTCACGGGCACGTGGACCAACCCGGCGCGGGCACACGCGAGGAACCCGAGCAGGTAGGCGTCGGAGTTCTTCCCGTAGGCGGCCACCCTGTCACCGTGTCGCAGTCCGAGCGACAACAGGTGCGCGGCCGCGCGGGTCACGGCGGCGTCGAGCTCACCGTAGGTCCACTCCCGATCGCCGAACCGCACGGCGATGCGGCGTGGGTGTCGTGCGGCGCTGCGGCGCACGATGTCGGCGACGGTGCTGGAACGGACAGCGGTCATCGGCGTCCTCCGAGGCGATCATGATGTGGTCGCCATTACACGCGAAGCAGTCGAGGATGTCGAGAGGCGAGCGCCGCGAGCAGCAGTACACAGGAGGCCGCCACGGCGGGCAGCATCGGCCCGGGCAACCAGGTCAGCGCCGCGACCGCCACCACGGTAGTCACGGCCACCAGCCCGCTGCGGGCGAACCAAGCGAGAGCGAGTCCGCCTACGAATAGCAGCGCAGCACCCGAGGGCAACACATCCGAGGCCCCGAGCAACGCGAGCGACGACGCCAGTGCCGCGAACACCACCGCAGCGAGCCACCGACCGTGCCCCTGTCCCAAGTACGCCCAGCCTCCCGCCAGCACGGTGAGGCCGAGACACCACGCCAGGACGGTGAACCAGCCCTCGCCGGATTCCACAGCCATCGCCATGCACGCGATGCTGAATACGAACACGAGGGGAACACCGAGCCCTACCGCCACGACCCGCCACCACGGCTTCTTCTGCCGATACCAGAGCAGCAGCACGAGCCAGCAGACGATCGCCGCGTAAAACCAGTACTCGTTGGAGGTCCCGAGCATGAGCGACGAGTGCTGAGCGGCCGACAGAACCTGCACGCCGGATTCTTCGTGTATGCCGGTGGCACTCATATCCCCGACGTACATGAAGTATCCGTATCCATCCTCCTCGCCGAAGGCGGGCGGTACCGGACCGAAGGCGGGCGGTACCAGGGTGGGCGCGACGAGTAACTCGACCACCGCGCCCAGCATCAAAGCGGCCAGCGCCATCAGCGGAAACCACACACCCCGGCGCGCTTCCGTGGAAGCCGTGCTCCTTCGGGGAAGCCAGGCATGGAGGCGTCGGAATTCCCGCCATAGGCGGAGATGTCGGGAGACGATCGCCGCGCCCAACAGAGCGGCGGCGGAGACCACAACAGGAAGCGTCGGTCCGGGCAACCAGGCCAGCGCCGCGACCGCGCTCGCAACCGACACGCCCGCGAGCACGCTGCGTGTGAACCACACCAGAGCAGCCCCGCAGAAGAACACGACCGAAGCGTCGACGGGCGACACGAACGACACCAAAGGCAGTCCGGCGGACACGAGGAGAGCACCCGAGACCATCCTCCCCAACCACCGACCCCAGCCGGAACTCACCCACGCGTACCCACCGGCCAGCAGCCCCAGGACAAGCACGGAAGTGACGGCGGTGAACCCGGGCAGGTCCACGACCACGAAGACCAAGCCCACGAGGCAGACCAGCGGAGCCGCGACGGCGAGCACGGCGAGCTTCCACCACGGCCACTCCCGGGACTTCCCGCGGCGGGCCCGCCACCCGTACCAAGCGACGACCGCGAACCAGGCGACGGCACCCGCGATCAGCCAGTACCCGTGGGGGGCCCGGGGCACGACTTCGAGCGGGTCGGTGGACAGGAACTGAAAGCCCGACGGAGTCGGGTCCATTCCGAACACCGCCTTGAGCTCCATCACCGGCGGGCTCACGAACCGCTCGGGCAAGCCGGTCGGCACCATGGCGGGCGCGACGAGTGTCGCGACCACACTGCCCAGCACCACGACTCCCAGTGCCGCCAGCGGGAACCACATGTTCCGGCGAACTTCGGTGGAGGTCATGAGAACGAGATCCGATCAGACGGCGCCGTGGCCCCGTCGTGAGTGGCCATGCGGTGCACGTACGTCCACTTTCAACCGGCGACCGACCTCGGTCCGGGATGGCAAGCGACGACGGAAACGGTGTCGCGGTAAGCGGATGACATCGCTGTTCTCCGGTCGGTGGGCAAGGTCGAGCCGATCATGACATGGAACACAAACGGGGACAGAGGGGGGTGATCGTCGCACCCGAGAACCGGTGAAACATGAGAAGACCGCCACGATCTCCGAGTGGAGTGACCACGCCGACAACACCCTGTGGCGAAGACCACCCGAACTGTGTCAGGCCTGTGCCCGCGGGAACGGTGCTCGACGAGGTGCGAGGTTTCCCACGCCAGCGGCGAACACCCTCGATCCCGCTTCCAGGACGCGTCCTCACCGGTCCCCGCACCCCACCGGACCACCGCTTCGAAAACGTGTGGCATCGAACCGTCGTCCGGCCCGCCCGCCGGCACCATCGACGGTCGCTTCCGCGCGGACTGCGTCGAATCCCGCCTCACCGACATCGAGCACCGTCGACGGGAATCGTCTGTCACGGCCGAACCGCCCGCGGCGGGCGTCGGAGAGTCAGGCCGTGGCCGCGATCTTCGCGCTGCCCAGCACGATGTCACCCGCGGCGGCGTCCTCCCGGTACAGCACGACGACCTGTCCCGGCGCCACGCCGCGCAGCGGTTCACGCAACTCCACCACGACCCGGCCGTCCACCACCTCGGCCACCGCGGGGGCGGTGCTGCCGTGTGCACGCACCTGCGCCACACACTCGGTGGGACCCTCCAACGGCTTCCTGCTCGGCCAGATCGGCCGTTCGCCCTCGATGCGGCTCACCGCGAGCCTCTCCCCCGAACCGACCTTCACGGTGCCGGACACGGGCTCCAGCGAGAGCACGTACCGGGGCCTGCCGTTCGGGGCGGGCGCGTCGATGCCCAGGCCCTTGCGCTGCCCCACGGTGAATCCGTGCACCCCCGTGTGCTTGCCGAGCACGGCCCCCGTCTCGGCGTCCACGAGATCGCCGGGCCGCTGACCGAGCCGCTTCTCCAGAAACGACTTGGTGTCACCGTCGGGGATGAAGCAGATGTCGTGGCTGTCCGGCTTCTGGGCCACGGGCAACCCGCGCTCGGCGGCCTCGGCGCGCACGTCCGGCTTGCGCGAGTCACCGAGCGGGAACATCGCATGCCGCAACTGATCCGGCGTCAGCGACGCGAGCACGTACGACTGGTCCTTGTTCTCGTCGGCGCTGCGACGCAGTTCGGGGACACCGTCCACCACGGACAGGCGCGCGTAGTGCCCCGTGCACACGGCGTCGAAGCCCAACGCCACCGCCTTCTCCAGCAACGCCTCGAACTTGATCTTCTCGTTGCAGGTGACGCACGGGTTGGGCGTGCGGCCCGCGGCGTACTCGCCGACGAAGGTCTCCACGACCTCCTCGGTGAACCGCTCGGCGAAGTCCCACACGTAGAACGGGATACCGAGGATGTCGGCAGCGCGCCGCGCATCGTGGGAATCCTCGATGGAACAGCAGCCCCGGGAGCCGTTGCGCAGCGTGCCAGGTTTGGCCGACAGCGCCAGATGCACCCCGACCACATCGTGGCCCGCGTCCACGGCCCTGGCGGCGGCGACCGCCGAGTCCACTCCCCCGCTCATCGCGGCCAATACCCGCACCGCCTACACCTCCTGCTCAGTTCGGGTCTTACGCATGCCGGACAGGCCCGCCTGTCGCGCGCGGGCGACCACGCCGCCGATCTCGGCGGCCAACGCGTCGATGTCGGCCTGGGTGGACGTGTGCCCCAGCGAGAACCGCAGCGAACTGCGGGCCGACGCCGCATCTGCGCCCATCGCGAGCAACACGTGACTCGGCTCGGCCACCCCGGCGGTACAGGCCGAGCCGGTGGAACACTCGATGCCCTTGGCGTCGAGCAGCATCAGCAGGCTGTCCCCCGCGCACCCGGGGAACGTGAGGTGCACGATGCCGGGCAGTCGGTCGGTGGAGTCCTGCGGCGGACCGTTGAGCACCACGTCGGGCACCTCGGCGCGCACGGCCGCGACGAGGTCGTCGCGAAGCTTGGTGAGCCGTTCGACGTGCTCGTTGCGCCGCTGCACGCTGATCCGCACGGCCGTGGCCAACGCGTGGATGCTCGGCACGTCGAGCGTGCCCGAACGGACATCCCGTTCCTGGCCGCCGCCGTGCAACAACGGCACGCACGGGGTCTCCCGTCCCAACAGCAGCACCCCGGCGCCGTACGGGCCGCCGAGCTTGTGCCCGGTGAGAGTCAACGCGCCGACACCGCTGGCACCGAAGTCGATGTCCACCGCGCCCATGGCCTGCACCGCGTCGGTGTGCACGGGTACGTCGTACTCGGCGCACACGGCGGCCAGCGCGGGCAGCGGGTTGATCGTGCCGACCTCGTTGTTGGCCCACATCACCGTGGCGAGCGCCACATCGTCGGGGTTCTCCTCGATCGCGGCCCGCAACACCTCGGGTCGGACCTGGCCGTGTTGGTCGACCTCCAGCCAGGTCACCTCGGCGCCCTCGTGGTCGGCGAGCCATTGCACGGCGTCCAGCACCGCGTGGTGCTCCACCGAACCGGCGAGCACCCGGCGGCGACGCGGATCGCTGCGACGGCGCGCCCAGAACATGCCTTTGACGGCGAGATTGTCACTCTCCGTGCCTCCGGCGGTGAAGATCACTTCCGAGGGACGTGCGCCCGTCGCCTCGGCGACGCACTCACGGGCCTCCTCCACCACGCGCCTGGCTCTGCGCCCCGACGAATGTAACGACGAGGCGTTGCCCAGCGTGGACAGCGCTTCGGTCATGGCCTCGAGGGCCTCGGGGACCATCGGGGTAGTGGCCGCGTGATCGAGATAGGTCATCGGTTCTCAAGGGTAGTCGCGCGACGAAGGCTGTGGCTGCGGCACCTCTTCCGACCCGTCCGCCGACGGAACGGTGTTCGTTCTCAGGCCCCTACCGGCGAGCACGGAACCCAGCACGGCCACCGCCGCGAGCGTGCCGGCCAGCACGGCCACGGCCACCGAGGGTTCCCGAGCGCTTCCCAACACCCCGAGCAACACCCCTCCCGCGCCGATTGCAAGCGCCGAGGTGATCCAATCGCCCAGTTGCATGGCCGAGGTGTTGAACCCTCGTTCCGCCACCGGGGACAGTCGCAGGAGCAACACCGACAGCGATGGCATCCCGAGCCCCATACCCGCGCCCCCGCACGCCGACGCGGCGAACGCCACCCACCCGGGCGCACCACTCCAGGCCACGACGACGAACAGCGCGAGCCCCACGGCCACGAACACGAACGCCGCCTTCAGCAGAGCCGCCCTGCTCCAGTCGGGATTCCTGCCCTGTACCGCCGAGGCGGCCGACCAACTCAACGCGGCGACGGTCAACGGCAGGCCCGCCAGCGCGGGACTGTAGCCGTGCACCTGTGACAACGTCAGCGGCAGATACGACTCGAACCCGGCGAACGCCCCGGCCAGCAATGCGCGGCTGAGCACCACGGTCGGCAGACCGGAACGACCGGTGAGCGTGCCCGTGGGCAGCAGTCGACGCAGCGACACCGCCACGACCACGAAGGCGACGGCGCCGTAGGCGAGGGCGGTCATGGAGGGGTGTTGGGCCGCCCACATCAGGACCGCGGTGGCCACCGCCACCGCCACCGCCGACGGGACACTCGCTCGACGCCCGGCCGGGTCCGGGGTGTGGGCGGGCAGTCCCCGCACCACCGGGACGAGCAGCCCCATGCCCAACAGCAACAACGGTACGAGGCCGAGGAACACCCAACGCCAGCCCACGGTCTCGGTGATCAGGCCCGCGACCGACGGCCCCACGACGGCGGGCAGCACCCACGCCGCCGCGTTCGCCGCGTAGATGACGGGACGCTCCCGGTCGTCGTACACCAGCGCGATGAGCAACGACGTCGCCACCATCAGCGTCCCGGTGCCGAATCCCTGCAGCGCCCGACCCGCCAGCAGCACCGCCATGGTCGGTGCCGCCCCGGCAGCCAGCAGGCCCGCGAGGAAGAACCACGGCCCCACCAGCAACGACAACGTCGGTCCCCGGCGGTCACACACCCTGCCGGACAGCACGGTGGCGGCCACGCTGGCGACGAGGAACGCTGTGAACGGCCACGAGTAGAGGTCACCACCGTCCAGGTCGGCGACCATGGTGGGCATCGCCGTGGCCACGCCCATGTTCTCGAACGCGAGCAACGTGACGACGAGCAGCAGACCGGCCGTGGTGAGCCGGTGTTCGGGGCTCCACAACACGCTACGGCGCCGCCGACGGGTGTGTGTCATGACTGGAGAGTCTGCAACCTCCACCGAACTGGATATCCAGCGCGGTGTGACGCAATCGCTCCGCCGCGTCAGAATGGCGTCGTGGTGAGAACGATCGACTGGGACACCGACGCCGTGGTGATCATCGACCAGACGGCGCTGCCCACGACCTTCCGCACGCTGCGGTTGGAGACGGTGGACGACCTGATCGGGGCGATCCAGCGACTGGCCGTGCGAGGCGCGCCCGCCCTCGGCGCCGCCGGAGCGTTGGGCGTGGCACTGTCCGCCCGCAGGCACGGCACGGAGTCGGAACAGGCTCTGGCCACCGTTCGTGCCGAGGCCGATCGGCTCGCCCACGCCCGCCCCACGGCGGTGAATCTGCGGTACGGCGTGGAGCGGGCGCTGGCCGCCCTACCGCGAGGAGCCGACGTGGTGCTCACCGACGCGCTGGCCGTGCTCGACGAGGACGAGCGCGTCAACTGCGCGGCTTCCCGGCATGCCGCCGACCTCCTGCTGCGCCGATGCCCCGACCGTCCGCTGCGCGTGCTGACCCACTGCAACACCGGGCGCCTGGCCACGGTCGCCTGGGGTACTGCGCTCGGCACCGTCCGGCATCTGCACGCTGACGGCCGGGTGGAACACGTGCTGGTCGACGAGACCCGGCCGCTGTTGCAGGGTGCGCGGCTCACCGCGTGGGAACTCGCCGACGAGGACATCCCCTACCGCGTGTTGCCCGACAGCGCCGCGGCGGCGGCGATGGCCCGCGGCCTGGTGGATTGCGTGGTGGTCGGCGCCGACCGGGTGGCCGCGAACGGCGACACCGCCAACAAGATCGGCACCTACGGACTGGCCGTGGCCGCCGCTCACCACGACATCCCTTTCGTGGTCGTCGCAACGGAGTCCACTCTGGATCGTTCGCTGCCGGACGGCGGGGGCATCGTCGTCGAGGAGCGCGCAGCCGAGGAGATCACGCAAGTCGCGGGTGTGCCCGTGGCGCCCGAAGAGACGCCCGTGTTCAACCCGGCCTTCGACGTCACGCCAGTGGAGCTGCTGACCGCCGTGGTGACCGAGAACGGCGTCCTGGCCACCGACCGGAAATAATCGGTCGAACGCGATCCGGCGCTTTTCTAGGCTGCCGCGCATGACCGCCCCTCCGCTGCGCCCCGTACTCGCCCGGCTGTCCCTCACCGAGCGACCGGTGACGAAATTCGAGACCGGGTCGCTGCCGGTGTATGCCGTGGGCGACGAGCTGGTCCTGAAGTTCTACCCCGCCGAGGACGCCGACGAGGCACGCGTCGAGGCCATCGCACTCGACGTGCTCGGCGGTCGGAGCTCGGGCCGCGCAACTGGAGCGAGTTCGTGCGCACGCGGCGCGAGGCCGTGGTGGACCACCACCGGGAGCAGGAACTCGCGCCGGAATGGCTGGAGCGCATCCCGGACTTCCTCGACTCGGTGGACCTGGCCACGCCGCCGCCGGTGTTGCTGCACACCGAACTGCTGCGCGAGCACGTGCTCGTCCGCCCGCAGGGCGAGCGCTGGACCGTGTCCGGCCTGCTCGACTTCGAACCGTCGATGCTGGGCGCCGCCGAGTACGAGTTCGTGGCCGCGTCGGTGTACCTGGTGGGCGGCGAGGAGACCCTGTGGCGGGGATTCCTACGCGGATACGGTTACGCCGACCACCCCGGCGAGGAGTTCGCGCGCCGCTGCCTGGCCTACACGCTGCTGCACCAGTACTCGTCGTTGCGCCGATACTTCACCTGGATGCCTGAGTCCGGGCAGCGGTCCTTCGACCAATTGGCCCGGCTCTGGTTCGGGTAGTGACGGGAACCGCACCGACCGGGCTCCACGACGTGGGAAGATGGGCGGATGCGACAGATCGACACCGACCGGAACCTCGCGAAGACCATTCTCGGCGAGTTGAGAGGCGCGATCGTCAGCGGGGAACTCGTGCCGGGAACCCTGTACTCGGTGCACGATCTCGCCGCCCGCCTCGGTGTGTCCCGCACACCCGTGCGGGAAGCGCTCATCCAGTTGGCCGAACGGGGCATGGTGCGCTTCGAACGCAACCGGGGCATCCGCGTGTTGCAGACGTCGTTGCACGACCTGGAGGAAGTGTTCGCGATCCGGCTGCTGCTGGAGGTGCCCGCCACGTACCGGGCGACGAGCCAGGGCACACCGGGGTTGGTGACCGACCTTCGCGCCCATCTCGACGCCATGCGGCGAGCCGCCGAGACTCACGACGAGACCGAGTTCATGACAGCGGACCGGCGATTCCACGAGGCCATCAACGTCGCCTCGGGCAACCTGCGCTTGGCCCGCTATGTCGATTCGTTGCGCGACATGGTGTTCCTACGCGGAACGTCCACTGTAGACAGGAGTCGCGGGTTGTCCGACATCCTCGCCGAGCACGAGGAGATCGCCGAACTCGTCGAGCAGGGCAAGCCCTCGGAGGCGGCCGAGGCCATGCGGCGACACCTGCTCACCACCGCCCGGCTCATCATCGCCCAGGAGTCCGCCGAATCCGGTGAGTCCGTGCCCCCGGTGTCCTACGACTGGACCCGGCTATCGGGCTGACAGTTCCCACACCATTCCCGCGAACCATCCCCGCGGCCCCACCTTGACGAGTGGCATGCCACATGCCACTCTCGGGTGCCTGCCGACCGCTCACCGGGGAGGGTCCATGACCGTCTATGTGCATGAAACCGTGTTCACCTGGGGCGCGACCCCACTGAAGTTCGGGGCCGGGGCCGTCGACGAGATCGGTTACGACCTCGCGCGACAGGGCGCCCGACGGGTATTGCTCATCACCGACCCCGGAATCGTGGCCACCGGAGTCCCCCAACGGGTCGCCGACGCCGCCGAGGCCGCGGGCCTCACCGTCGAGATCTACGACGGTGTGCGCGTCGAACCCACCGACGTCAGCGTCCTCGACGCCGTCGAATTCGCCCGTCAGTCCGAATGGGACGGATTCGTCGGGGTGGGCGGTGGTTCGGCCATCGACACGGCCAAGGCGGTCAACCTGCTCACCACCTACCCGGCGGACCTGTTCGACTACGTCAACAAGCCCATCGGCGCCGCGAAGGCCCCACCCGGGCCGCTCAAGCCCCTCGTCGCCGTGCCCACCACCGCCGGAACGGGGTCAGAGACCACGCCGGTGTGCATCATGGACTTCCTCGACCTCAAGGTGAAGTCCGGCATCAGCCATCCCGCGCTGCGGCCGACCATGGCCGTCATCGACCCGCTGCTCACCCTGTCGATGCCGCCCCGTGTCACGGCCGCCAGTGGCATGGACGTGCTCTGCCACGCCCTGGAGTCCTACACCGCCAAACCGTTCCACTCCTTCCCCCGACACACCCCCGAGAACCGGGTCGCCTACAACGGCGCCAACCCCATCTCGGACACCTGGACAGAGAAAGCCCTCCACCTGCTCGCGCGGTCCTTCCGCAAGGCCGTGCTCAACGGCGGCGATTTGGAGGCACGCACGGACATGATGCTGGCCGCCACGTTCGCGGGCATGGGCTTCGGCAACGCGGGCGTGCATATCCCACACGCGTGCGCCTACCCGATCGCGGGCCGGGTGCGCGACTACCGGCCCGCCGACTACCCGCAAAAAGAGCCGCTCGTACCGCACGGTGAGTCGGTGGCGCTGACCGCGCCCGCCGCCTTCCGGTTCACGTTTCCCACCGATCCCGCCAAGCACCTGCACGCCGCGCGCATCCTCGACCCGGCGACGTCCGAGGATCTCGACCCGCGCGAACAGCTGCCATCCGCGTTAGCCTCGCTGATGCGGGACATCGGCTTGCCCAACGGGCTCGGCGGTGTCGGCTACGACACTTCGGACGTGCCCGACCTGGTGGAGGGAGCCATGAAACAACAGCGCCTGCTGGCCGTCGCGCCCCGCGCAGTGCGCGAGCACGACCTCGAAGCGATCCTCCTCGACTCCCTCGAGAACTGGTGATCTCCGTGTCGACGCTCGCCGAGGACCTCGCGCGTGCCGTGTCGGGCGAGGTGGACGACAGCACGGCCGCGCGCGCGATGTTCAGCATGGACGCGTCGAACTACCGGCACGTGCCGTTGGCCGTGGTGTTCCCCCGCACCGCCGAGGACGTGGCGGCCACCCTGCGGGTGTGCCGCGAGCACGGCGTTTCCGTGACGGCACGGGGTGCGGGCACCGGTATCGGTGGCCAGGCCCTCGGCGAGGGGGTCGTCCTCGACTACAGCCGCCACCTCGACAAGGTATTGGAGGTCGACCCCGAACGGCGGATCGCGCGCGTGCAGCCCGGGGTCGTCCTCGACACTCTGCGCGCGGCCGCCGCGGAACACGGGCTGACATTCGGTCCGGACCCCTCCACCCACAGCCGCTGCACCCTGGGCGGCATGCTCGGCAACGACGCGTGCGGCCCGCACTCGGTGGCGTGGGGCCGCACGGCCGACAACGTGGTGTCGTTGGAGGTACTCACCGGCGACGGCACACGGCTCACGGTCGGTCCGAAAGGGGAACTCTCCGGAGAACCCGCCGACCGCGTGGCCCGCATCCGCGACGAGTTGCACGAGCTGGCGCAGAACAATCTCGCCGTGCTGCGCACCGAGTTCCCCGAACTGCCCAGGCGGGTGTCCGGCTACGCGATCGACGCGCTTCTGCCGGAGAACGGTTTCGACGTCGCCCGAGCGCTCGTCGGCACGGAGGGCACGTGTGTCCTGCTGCTCGAAGCCACCGTGCGGCTCGTCCCCGCTCCCGCCGCGCGTGCGCTCGTGGTGGCGGGTTTCGTCGACGACGTCGCCGCCGCCGACGCCGTCCCGTCGGTGCTGCCGCACCGTCCGCTCACCGTGGAGGGCATGGGGGCCGACCTCATCGAGTCCATGCTCGTCCGAGGACGCCGGCCCGCGGCTCTCGACGCGCTTCCCGAAGGGCGCGGCTGGTTGTTCGTCGAAGTCGGGGGCGACGACCCCGCCGACGCCCGACGTAACGCGGAGACCATGGCCCGGACTTTGGCTCGCGAGACCGCCGCCGCCACCTCCGTGGCTGCCGAACCGGGACAGCAACGGCAGCTGTGGTCCATTCGGGAGTCCGCGGCGGGCATCGCCACGCGGATGGCCGACGGCTCCGAGGCGTGGCCGGGCTGGGAGGACGCCGCGGTGGACCCGAAACAGCTCGGCTCCTATTTGCGCGGCTTTCGTGACCTGCTCGCCTCTTACGGTCTGCGTGGCGTGCCGTACGGGCACTTCGGTGAGGGCTGCGTCCACGTGCGCATCGACTTCGACCTCCTCAGCGAGGAGGGTGTCCGCACGTTCCGGCGGTTCCTCATCGACGCCGCGGACCTCGTCGTCGCCCACGGCGGTTCGCTGTCCGGTGAGCACGGCGACGGACAAGCCAGGGCCGAGTTACTGCCGCGCATGTACTCGCAGAAGGTGCTGCGCCTGTTCGAGTCGTTCAAGGCGATCTGGGACCCGGACGACCTGTTGAACCCGGGCAACCTCGTCCGTCCCCGCCCGCTCGACGCGGACCTGCGCTTCTCCGGGCCGACGAGGGACCTGCCGATCACCCTGCGGTATCCACACGATGGCGGCAGCCTCGCCACCGCGACCCGACGCTGCGTGGGCGTGGGCAAGTGCGTCGACACGTCCACCGGGGTCATGTGCCCGAGCTACATGGTCACTCACCGCGAGGAGCACTCCACCCGCGGCCGGGCACGCCTGCTGTTCGAGATGATGCGCGGCGAGACCATCACCGACGGGTGGGACTCGACCGAGGTCCGCGACGCCCTCGATCTGTGCCTGGCGTGCAAGGGCTGTCTGTCGGACTGCCCGGTCAATGTGGACATGGCTTCGTACAAAGCGGAGTTCCTGCACCACCACTACGCGGGCAAGCTGCGGCCGGCCAGTCACTACTCGTTGGGTTTCCTGCCACTGTGGGCACGACTGGCCTCGCTGGCACCGGGCTTGGTCAACGCGGTTCTCCGCTTCCCCGCCGCCGCACCGGCGAAACGACTCGGCGGTATCGCCGAGGAACGCCAACTGCCCACTTTCGCCCGCACCACGCTACGGCGAGCGTGGCGCCGCAAACCTCGGCGCGGCACCAAAGACCGTCCCCGAGTGATGTTGTGGCCGGACACATTCACCACCTACTTCGCTCCCGAGGTCGGCGTGGCGGCCACCCGGGTACTCGAACACGCCGGATTCGACGTCGTCCTGCCCCGTTCGTCGGTGTGTTGCGGGCTGACCTGGATCTCCACGGGCCAACTCGACATCGCTCGACGCGTATTGCGCCGCACCCTGCGGGTGCTGGCGGAACCCATCGAGTCAGGCACACCCATCGTGGGATTGGAACCGAGCTGTCTGGCCGTGTTGCGGCACGACGTGCACGATCTACTCCACACACAACCGGTGCCCGCGTTGACACTGGCCGAGTTCCTCGACCGCCACGCACCGGATGTTGAGTTCGGTGAACTCAACGTTTCCGCCATGACCCAACAGCACTGCCACCAGCATGCGGTGCTCGGGCACGAAGCCGACGAGCGCGTGCTGCGCAGGGTCGGTGTGGACAACCGAACGCTCGACTCGGGCTGTTGTGGACTGGCGGGCAACTTCGGTGTCGAACGTGGACACTACGAGGTGTCGGTGGCGGCCGCCAACCGTGTTCTCGTGCCCGAGGTGGAAGCGGCGAGCCCGGACACACTGGTACTCGCCGACGGGTTCAGCTGCCGCAGTCAGATCGGCGAACTCACCGGGCGCCGGTCGCTGCACCTGGCGCAGGTGCTGGACCGGGCACTGGCCACACGCCCCGAACAGTGACCAAGAGCGATCAAGGCTGTCCTCTTTGTCTATCTCCCGCGCCCGAAAGCGTGAGATCCCACTCACATCTTTGCAACATATGGGTGCCAGAGGGTTGAATTATGGACAAACGGCCGGTACAGGAGCCGGCCGCAGAGGCAAGGAGGCAGGGGTGCCTCAGGGCGGCAACGACACTCAGCACAACGAGATCGAATTGAACCACCGTGAACGCGCCACGCTGCAGGCCGTGGCGGAAGGCGTCGCGGAGATCACCTGCAGTTCTGTACCCGACCTCTTCGTCGACGGCCTGGCGTGCTGCGACCAGGCCACCGCGGGCCGGCTTGCCCAGGCCGGCCTCATCGCACCCGCCTACTCCGGTAGGCCCGACGAACGCGTCCCCGCCGTACTCACCGACGCGGGCAAACGCGCGTTGCAGGACACGCCGGCCCTCGCGGGCCGCTGACGGCGAGTCCTGTCGGGCCATGTCCCACCAGCCCCCTGGAGCGAGAGCGGAAAGCGGGCTAGCAAGACACGGCCCAACCCCGTGAACGTGTCCGCGCCCTGCGAGCGCGCAGCACGCGCGCAGGGCGCGGACACGTGACTCGTGACACAGCAGCACGGCGACACGGCGGACGCCGAGCCGAAAAGGGCCCCCAGCGCCACCCTCCACCGAGGGTTCGAGCCTCGTTACGCTCCGACACCGGACACCGCCGTCAGGAACCGACCCGGAACGCCGGGATACCCGTCACCGCCTGGCCGACCGACAGGGCGTGCATCTCCTCCGTTCCCTCGTAGGTGAGCACGGTCTCCAGGTTGGCGGCGTGCCGCATCACCGGATACTCCAGCGAGATCCCGTTGGCTCCCAGCATCGACCGCGCGGTCCGTGCCACGTCGAGTGCCGCGCGCACGTTCGCGAGCTTGCCGAAACTCACCTGCGTGTGGTGCAGCGCGCCGGAGTCCTTCAACCTGCCGAGCTGCAACGCCACCAAACCAGCCCGATTCACCTCGACCACGAGGTCGGCCAGCTTCCGCTGCGTCAACTGGTACGCCGCCAACGGCTGCCCGAACTGCCGCCGCGTGGTGGTGTACTCCAACGCCGTCTCATAACACGTCCGCGCCGCGCCCACAGCGCCGAAGACGATCCCGAACCGCGCCTCGTTGAGACACGACAGGGGTCCACGCAGCCCCGTCACGCCGGGCAACACGGCGTCGGAGGGCAGCCGCACACCATCAAGCACCAGTTCCGCCGTCAGCGATGCCCGCAGCGACAGCTTCCGCGTGATCTCGTTCGCCGAGAAACCGGGCGTGTCGGTGGGTACGACGAAGCCCCGTACTCCCTCGTCGGTCTGGGCCCACACCACGGCGACGTCCGCGACGGTGCCATTGGTGATCCACATCTTGGTGCCGTCCAACACCCAGTCCTCGCCGTCCCGCCGAGCGTGCGTGCGCATCGACGACGGGTCGCTTCCCGCGTCGGGTTCGGTGAGCCCGAAACAGCCGATCTCCTCCCCCGACGCCAGCGTCGGCAGCCACCGCCGCTTCTGCTCCTCACTGCCGAACCGGTGAATGGCGTACATCGCCAAGGAGCCCTGCACGGACACGAAACTGCGCAGCCCCGAGTCGACGGCCTCCAGCTCCCGGCACGCGATGCCGTACGCCACGGCGGAGGAACCCGCACACCCGTAGCCCGTCAGGTGCATTCCGAGTATGCCCAATCGGCCGAAGCTCTTCGCCAAATCCCGCGCCGGTAGTGTCGCTTTTTCGTACCAATCCGTGACTTTCGGGGCCAGTTCTGTCACCGCGAATCGACGCACGGTGTCGCGGATGTCGCGTTCCTCGTCCGTCAACGCACCGTCGACGTCGAGGAAATCTGCGGGGCGCGAATCTTTCTCAACCATGCCGACAACCCTACCGCTCGACCATTCACGCAGGTCAAAAAGCCAAGCACGGAGGGAAGGCACAGAATCGCACCCGTCGTCAATCCTGTTTTCTGTTATTCATATAACACACCGAAACTATTTGGTTGCACCACCGAGTCGCATTACCGTCGTAAGACCGGCAAACCCGGAATAACCATTCGCGCACCGAATCCGCCAGCGACAGCGTGGGGCGGTTTTACGTGGACCGCGCAATGCTCTACCACCGCACAACGCCGTGTGGTCATCCGATGTGTCTGTGGCCCTCCGCAATGAAGCGGAGCGGCGAAATCGCACTTTCCTGATCCGACCGTCGCGCCTCGGGCCGGCCGGTAGCCCCAGCGCGCCATGTCGCGCCGCACGATTGGCTTCACATGGCCCGGTCGTGCCGAGCAAGAGAAGGGCCACCAGCCGTGACCCATCCCGTACAAGCCGTCGACGGGCCTGTACTACGAGCAATACGAGCACGGCGCCTGTGGCGTGGCCTTCGTCGCCAACGGTGCGCGGCTCATCGTGCTGTCCGACCGGGGTGTGGACGCCGAACACGCGCCGATCCCGTCGCTGCTGCTCACAGGCGCGGTGCACCACCATCTGGTGCGGGAGAAGAGCCGCACACAGGTGAGCCTCGTGGTCGAATCGGGCGATGCGCGCGAGGTGCACCACATCGCGTTGCTCCTCGGCTACGGCGCCGCGGCCGGGGTGGACACCTACCTCACCGGGCGGAACATGCTGCCCGCACCGATCGACTCCACCGATCGGCCGATCGTCTGACACGCGCGGCGGTGGCGGCTGAACGGCGCAAACGTAGAATTTCATCCGCGACCACAGCGCGAATACCCCGATGTCGGCAAGAATGTCCGACCATGATGAACGATCCGAGGCGGCGGGTCACCGAATTCGTGGCCGATCGACTGGAGGTGGGGGCTACGCTTCTGCGTAGCTACGGCCGCCGCGCACGGGGCGGGAGACGGACACTCGTCCTGGGCGGAGTCCGGTCGGGCAAGTCGCGGCACGCCGAACAGCTCATGTCGGGCTACCGCTACGTCACCTACGTGGCGGGTAGCGCTCCCCCGACCGACGACGACCCCGAGTGGGCGGCGAGGGTGGACGCCCACCGCGCACGCAGACCCGCTCACTGGCGCACGGTCGAGACGATCGACATCGCGGCCACGCTCAGGGCGGCGACCGCGCCGACGCTCATCGACTGCCTCGGTACGTGGCTCACCCGCGTGCTGGACGAGGTGGGTGCCTGGGAGCAACGTCCCGGCTGGCAACGCGCGGTGGATGAGCGGTTACAGGATTTCGTGGACGCGTGGCAGAACACGTCCGTGCCCGTGGTGGCGGTGAGTAACGAGGTCGGTTCCGGTGTCGTTCCCGACACCCACGCCGGTCGCGTGTTCCGAGACGTCCTGGGCGCGTTGAACACCGCGGTGGCGGCGGGATCGGATTCGGTGCGGCTCGTCGTGGCGGGCCGGGTCGTGTATCTATAGCTGGGTGAGGGAAACAGTGAGATCGATCGAAATCCCCCTACCCGATGAAGGGGTCGAACGGGAAGCACGTCGGCGACTCGACGGGCTGGTCAAGCCTGTCGGCGCGCTCGGCAGGCTTGAGGAGCTCGCCGCGTGGCTGTGTGCCGCCCACGGCAGTGTGCCGCCGCGTCCCCTGGACGACGTACGAGTGGTGGTGTTCGCGGGCGACCACGGCGTGACCCGCCCGAAACCGGGCGCCCCGGGTGTCTCGGCGTACCCCCGTGAGGTCACCGCGGCCATGCTGCGGACGTTCCTGTCGGGGAAAAGCGGTGTCACCGTGCTGGCCCGCCAGGTCGGCGCACGGGTACGGGTACTCGACATCGCGGTGGACGTCGATCTCGAAGACGTCCCCTCCGAGGTGCGGGCGTTCAAGGTACGGCACGGTTCCGGTTCCATCGACACCGAGGACGCGTTGGAGCCGGGCGAGGCCGAGCGTGCGTTCGCGGCCGGGCGTGCGGTGGCCGACGAGGAGATCGACGCCGGGGCGCAGGTGCTCATCCCCGGTGACATGGGCATCGGCAACAGCACGGTGGCGGCGGCGCTCGTCGCGGCGTCCCTCGGTCTGCCCGCGAACGAGGTCGTGGGCACAGGCACGGGGGTGGACGAGGAAGGTCTCGCGCGGAAGCTGGCGGTGCTCGACGCCGCACTGGCTCGCGTGGGTGACCGCGCCGAGGAACCGATGTCCCTGGTCACCGCCCTCGGCAGTGCGTGCGCCGCAGCCACGGCCGGGTTCGTGCTCCAGGCCGCGGCGCGCGCGACGCCGGTGATCCTGGACGGCGTGTTCTCCTGCGCAGCGGCGCTCGTGGCCCGCGACATCGCCCCCACCGCCACGAAATGGTGGCTGGCCGGTCACCGTTCCACGGAGCCCGCGCAGAGCCACGCGCTCAAGGCGCTGGGGCTGGAACCGGTCCTGGACCTCGGACTGCGACTGGGCGAGGGCAGCGGCGCGGTGCAGGCCGTCCCGGTGCTCCGCGCGGCCAGGGCGGCGCTCGCTGACATGGGCGACCTCGCCGACCTCACGTGAGCCGCGCGATGCCGCCTGTGCGTGACGGCTTACGCATGGCGATCGGCACGTTGACGGCGTTGCCGATACCTCCGCCGCGGCTCGTCGACCGCAGGGTCGCCGCCGTCGCGATGGCAGTGGCACCACTGGCCGCGCTGCCCCTGGCCGGGATGGCGGCACTCACCGTCCTCGCCGGTGCGTGGCTTGGTCTGCCGCCGCTGGTGTCGGCGGTGGCCGCGGTCGGCGTGGTCGCGCTCGGCAGCCGGGGGCTGCATCTCGACGGGCTCGCCGACACCGCCGACGGACTGGCCTCCTCGTACGACCGGGATCGGGCCCTGGACATCATGCGCCGGGGCGATGTGGGACCGACCGGTGTCGTGACGCTGGTGCTCGTGGTCTCGGCACAGATCGCCGCGCTGGCCGGAGTCTCGACGGAAGACCCGAACGTCGCGGCCACCGCCGGTGCCGCGGCCATCGCCGTGGTGGCCGGGCGAAGCGTTCTCCCGTTGTGCTGTGCGCGCGGGATACCGGCGGCGCGCCCCGAGGGCCTCGGCGCCGCCGTCGCGGGCACCGTCCACCCGGTGGTGGCCGTGATGGTCGCGGTCTTGGTCGGTGCCGCCGCCGTCGTGACCACTTCGGTGATTCCCGGAGTCCCGTGGTGGAAGGGCGCGCTCGCGGTCGTACTGAGCTGGGCCGCCGCGGCAGTACTGCTGAGTCACACGGTGCGCAGGTTCGGCGGTCTCACCGGTGACGTCCTGGGCGCGTGCGTCGAGACCACGACACTGGTGTCGCTCGTGGTGCTCGCCTCCTCCGGCCTCGGCCTGCCGTGAGGACACCACAGGACACCACAGGACGCCACGCGACGAAGCGCCACCGTCTACCGTCACCCTCCAGCACACCTCGGGGAAGGTGAACGACCACTCCGGAGGGTGACTCGTGGACCTCGGACATCACGCGACTACGGCTAGCGTGAAAATCGATGAATTCCGCCATCTCGGCGCGTTCGGCCGCTCCGGACGACGTTCCCGGCGCCCGGGCCGCGACAGCGGCACAGTCCCGAACCAGGCTCCGGCGGCGGTCGGCGGCCGTCGCCGGGCTGGTCGCGGCATTGTGCGCGCTCGTGTTCCCGTTCCTTCCCGTGGCGCAGGACACGGCGCACATCACCTGGCCGACCGGCGGAGACACCACTGCCGTCAACGCGCCACTGGTCGGTTACCGGGCCCTGGCCACCCGGGCTGAGGTGCCCTGCGCCACCGTGCGTTCGCTCGACTCCCGCACGGACGGCTCCGCGCTGTTGCTCGCCACCGTCCCGTCCGCCCGAGCCGACAGCGGCGTGGGGCTGCGACTGTCCGTTCGTGACGGTGAACTCGTCGCCTCCCTCCGAGGTGAACAGGTGGCACGCCGAGCGCTGCCACAACAGGGATGCGGGGTGGGTTTCCACTCCGACGCGGGCAACACGACACTCACCGTCGGGGACACGACCGTCTACCGCACGGACGACGACGTTCGGCCCCGGATCATCGGTGTCTACTCCGACATCGACGGCGACCGGGACCCCGCGACCGGACTCGCCGTCTCGATCACCCCCGACACGCGGTACCAGTCCTCACCCACCACGGTGAAAACCGGGATCGCGGTACTCGGCGCCCTCGCGGCTTTCGTGTGCTTGTTCTCCGTGCGCCGAGCCGATGCCGTGTTCGGTCGCCGCGCACCCCGCCGGACCACCGGTGGGCGGTGGAGGCCTACCGGACGCGACCTCACGGTGGTCGGAGTGCTCGGGGCCTGGGTGTTCATCGGGCCGGTCACATCCGACGACGGCTACATCCTCACCATGGCCCGCGTCGCCGAGGACGCCGGCTACCTCACCAACTACCACCGCTGGTACGGGTGGCGGAAGCGCCGTTCGGCTGGTTCTACCACGTCTACGAACTGATGGCGCACGTCAGCGTGGTGCCTCCGTGGATCCGACTGCCGTCGTTCCTGCTCGGTGTGGTCAGCTGGCTGCTGATCAGCCGAGAGGTACTGCCCCGGCTGGGAGCGCCCGTACGGAGCAGCCGGGCGGCCGGTTGGGCCGCCGCAGCGGTCTTCTGCGTGTGGTGGCTGCCGTACAACAACGGTGTCCGGCCGGAACCGGTCGCGGTGCTCGGGTCGCTGCTCGCCCTGTGCGCGGTGGAACAGGCCCTCGCCACGCGCAGGCTGCTGCCCGTGTGCCTCGGCGTGGGCGCGGCCGCGTTCACCTTCGCCGCCACACCCACCGGACTGATCGCCGTGGCTCCGTTCCTGGTGGCGGCCGGCCCCCTGCTCCGCCTGCTGCGGGAACGCACCCGCCACGGAGGGACGGCCGCCCTCGCCCCGATCGCCGCGTCGGGGCTGTCGGTGTTGTTCGTCGTGTTCGCGGACCAGACGTTGGCGAGCGTGTCCGCAGCCTGTGCAGCCGTGTCCGCAGCCTGTGCAGCCGCGCCGAGTTCCTCACCCCGTCACCCGCCCCGCACGGCCGAAGCGAATCGGCACGCCAGTTCGGGATGTCCCGCCCAATGCAGGTGTAGATACGATGCGTGCAGCGTGGGCGAGGCGAATCCCTCGCTGCGGCCCTCCCACTCCCACGCAGGGTCCGGACCGTGCCGAGGCTCGACGCTGGTGAGGTGGAACTCGTGTCCTCGCACCGTCAGCCCCCGCGATGTCGACACCGAGTCCGTGGGCGCTGTCGCGTCGCGGTAGCCGAGAGCCCCGCCATCCGTCGTCCTGGCCACCGCGTCCAACGCGCCCACCATCGGCGCCCCGTCGAACTCGCGGCACAGGTACAGCAGACCCGCACGTTCGGCCGCAACCGGGAGGCCCTTCTCGATGGCCGTCGCGACACGGTGCCGCAGTGCGGCGTTGTCCGAGAGCGCCCCCACACGTGTCTCGGGGAAACCGCCTCCGAAGTACAGGCCCGCACACGCCTCAGGCAGCGTCTCGTCGCGAGTGGGATCGAAGTCGACCACATCGATTCCCGCCGCGTCGAGCAGTTCGACGTTCTCGGTGTAACGGAACGTGAATGCCGGGTCCGAGGCCGCCGCGACCACGAACCGCCGTGCGCCGGGCCGTACGTGGTCGGTCGGGTTCCACGCCCGCACGGTCAGAGGCGGCGCCGATCGCGCTACCCGGACCACCGCGTCGAGATCGATCCCGGCGGCCACCCAGTCGGCCAGTCCGGCCACGAACCGCTCGGCGTCGGCCTCGCGGTCGGTGTCCGAAGCATGCCCGGGCTGCCGCGCCCGGTCATCGTGGGGCAACACTCCCAGCACCGGGATGCCGGTCGGTTCCAGCGCCTCGCGGACCTCCTCCTGGTGCGGCCGCGAGTCGACCTTGTTGAGGATCACGCCCGCCAACCGCACCTCGGGGTCGTATCGGGCGAACCCCAGCACCGACGCGGCGACACTGCGGCTGGCCGTACTCGCATCCACCACCAGCACCACCGGCGCGCGAACGAGTTTGGCGACGTGAGCGGTCGAGGCATACCCCGCGGTGCCGAGCACGCCGTCGAACAATCCCATCACGCCTTCGAGGACGGCGATGTCGGCGGTACGGGCGCCGTGGAGCAGCAACGGCGCTACCCGGTCCTCTCCTTGGAGGAACGGATCCAGGTTGCGCGGTGGAAGGCCGGTCGCGAGCGCGTGGTAGCCGGGGTCGACGAAATCCGGGCCGATCTTGTGGCCGGACACGGCCACATCCCGGGCCCGCAGTGCCGCCATGAGTCCCGTGGCGACACTGGTCTTGCCGTGGCCCGTGGCCGGTGCGGCGATGACGATCCTGGCGACCATGGTGTCCCTCCGGTGCTCTACCCCGCCATGATCACGCTACGGGCAGCGCCACCGTCGCCGCACACGTGGTCGCCCGCGCCGACCTGCTCGCACCGGACGGCCCGACTACGGAACCCCCTGTCTGACCTGCACGTAGTCCAGCCGGTGTTCGAGCACGGCGCCTTCGGGCAGGTCTGCGACCAGTGCCAACAGCGAGTCGGCCAGCCCGTCCACGTCGACGATGTCGTAACCCTGTTCCTCCACACTCGACCGCAGCACCATGACGTAGTCGTCGCGGCTGATGCCGTGCAGGGTGCGCACCATGGCCGTGGTGGTGGCGCGATGGGACGACAGTCCCGCGAACCCGCGCCCGCATCCGCAGCCGCCGTCAGGGTCGTCGCGGTCCTTCGCGCAGGTCGGCGCGATCCACACGAGTTCACCCTCGACGCACCAGTGGTAGTCGTTGTCCCGGAAGCCCTGTGTCGCCGATGTGGCCACCAGTGCTTTCACCATCGCTTCCTCCCGGTGTGTGCTGCCGTGGTGTCCATTGCCTATCAGCGGAGTCGGACAGAAAGGGGCCACCGGGCGCGTGTCCCGGGCGGTGAGGAATCGAATTCATCCGGTCGGGTACCCGGGTGGGCTTCCTGCGAACACTACGAACACACGGCGCCGCGTGAGGCCGAACCCACGAGCCGCGCGTACTTGCCCAGCACACCCCGGTGAGGGATCTCCGGCGGTTGCCAGCCTTTTCGACGCCACGTCAGTTCCGCGTCGTCCACCGACAACTCCAGCGTCCTCGTCGACAGGTCGGCCACGATCGGATCGCCGTCGCGGACGAACGCGATCGGTCCGCCGTGGGCGGCTTCGGGCGCAATGTGGCCGATGCACAACCCGGTGGTACCTCCCGAGAAACGACCGTCGGTCAACAGCAACACGTCACGGCCCAGGCCCGCCCCTTTGATCGCTCCCGTGACGGCCAGCATCTCCCGCATTCCCGGCCCGCCACGCGGTCCCTCGTTCCTGATCACCACGACGTCGCCCGCGGACAGTTCGTTCAGCGCCGCCATCGCCGCCTGCTCGCCGTCGAACACGCGGGCCCGCCCCTCGAAGCGGGCGGTGTCGAAACCGGCGCTTTTCACCACTGCGCCCTCGGGGGCGAGGTTGCCGTGCAGGACGGTGATCCCGCCGGTCGGGTGGAGAGGATCGTCGAGTGGACGCACGACGGTTCCGTCGAGGTCGGGCGGGGCGATCTCCGCCAGGTTCTCCGCCACCGTCCGTCCGGTGACGGTGAGACAGTCGCCATGCAACAGTCCCGCGTCGAGCAACGCTCGCATCACCACCGGCACTCCGCCGACCCGGTCGACGGCGGCCATCACGTACCGTCCGAAAGGCTTGACGTCCGCCAGGTGTGGGACACGGTCGCCGATGCGGGAGAAGTCGCCCAACGACAACGACACCCCGGCCTCGTGGGCGATCGCCAGCAGGTGCAACACGGCGTTGGTTGAACCACCGAAGGCCATCACCACCGCGATGGCGTTGTCGAACGCCTCCTTGGTGAGGATGTCTCGGGCCGTGATCCCCGTGCGCAACAACTCGACGACGGCTTCCCCGCTGGCGCGGGCCGCGACGTCCCTGCGGCGATCGGCCGACGGTGGGCTCGCCGAGGACGGCAGCGCCATTCCCAGCGCCTCCGCCGCGCACGCCATCGTGTTGGCCGTGTACATGCCGCCGCACGCACCCTCGCCGGGACACACGGCGCGCTCGACCCGTTCGACGTCCTCGGCGCTCATCAGCCCACGGGAACACGCGCCCACGGCCTCGAACGCGTCGATGATCGTGAGCTCCCGA
>NZ_DAHVQP010000056.1:0-16642 GCF_027317685.1 Saccharomonospora sp. | reverse complement strand
CAGGAATGTCCCAAGGCGGCGGTGCAGGGAGCTCGTCAGCCTCTGGCATGGGAATGATGGGCGGCATGGGCGCTATGGGCGGCGGCGCCGGAGGGGGCCAAGGCGGCGACCAGGAACGGACCTCCAGCGCTTACCGCGTCGAAGGCAACATCTTCGAGACTTTCTCGAACACTGTTCGCATCAGTGGAACTATCGGCGACAACACCGCGGATGTGCCCGTGCGGTTCACGCGCTGAGCGCGGCTTGGGAAGGCAAATAAAGGATGGCGTCGAACGCTTATCAGGCACTTGTTGAACGGCTGGCGCAGGCTCGAGCACGGGCACGGCAGCGCTCGGTTGAGTTCGCTGAGCAGTCGCGCCAGCGCTCAGAGGAAATCGCTCAGCACAATCGCGAGCGTGAGGAAGCTACTGAACAACGCATTCGGGAAATACGGCAGAGGAAGGAGGAACAGCAGAAAGCAGCAGACGACCCCAACGCCAAGAACCAGTGGCTTCAGCGGCGTGAAGCGGAGGACTCCACCTTTCAATTCGGGGAAGCCGAGGAGACCGAGCCTGAACCCAAGCCTCAGCCTGCGGCGGTTCCGGCTCCTCCTGCGGAGCCGCCTCAACGGGAGCAGGTCTCAACCCAGCCGCAGAGCAAGGAACGCCCCGCCGACGACTTCGACGACGAGGACTTCTCCAACAACAGTTGGTTGGACTAGGCGTTCGTCAGGGCCGCCCGGTTGTCGTATTCGATGCGGGCGGCCCTGAAGTCGGTGTCGAGCAGTTTCCGATAGGTGTCGTCACCGGCCAGCGTGGTGAGGAAGAACGCCGTGAACAGGGCACGCACCCGGCGTTGCGCGGTGTACTGGGGTTTACCTTGCAACAACAGTTGGCTCCAGTGGGTGCCTTCGGTGACACCGAGGTGGGTCATCTTCGAGATCATCCGCAGTTGCGCGGGCCCGGCCCACTCTTTGCTGATCGCTTCCGCGTTCCCGGCGGCGGGGGCGAGGAGATCTTCCTCCCCGGCCAGGTGGAGACCCGCGGCCGTGACACTACGGGCGGCCGTCGTGGCCGGTGGCATGGTCTGGGCCGCTGCGACGGTAGCCACGGCCTTGACCTGCCGTGCGTTGTCCGTGTCGTTGGAGGCCGCGGCGAGAACTGCTGCGCCACCACCCACCGAGTGCCCGGCGAGGCCCAGTTTCGTCGGGTCCACGCTGATGCCGTCGGGACCCAGGCGCAACGTCGTGACCAGGTCGAGAGTGGAACGCAGGTCCGCGGCGAACAACCGATGCGAAGGCAACGGCCCCCTGTGCGTGGCGGGCGCGGCGGCGACGATGCCCCAACTGGCCAGATGCCTGAGCAGGCCGTGATACCGACCCGGTGGTTGAAGCCAACCGTGCCCGAAAGCGACGGCGGGAAGATTGAGCCCGGCTCGTGGAGTGAACACGACCCCGGGAAGACCGACGAGTGCGAGATCACCACGCAGAACATCGTGCGGACCTGGGCGGGAAAGCTGCTCGAGTAACCGCTTCGCCGTGCTCGCCATGGCAGGAGACTAGCCGACCCCACCACGATAGGCAGCGGCGCCCGAATCACGTTCCGCTGTCAAACCGTGTTTCGGTGACAACATTTAGCCCGCTGAACGCGGTCAGCGTGCCCCCGGCGACCACGTTTAGCGGGCTAAACGCGGTTCGTGGCCCAGGATGCGGCTCACCTTCGTGCCGTTACGCTGAAAGGCGTGTGCGGAATCGTGGGATACGTCGGGCATCGGCAGACACTCGACGTGGTACTCGGCGGGCTTCGCCGAATGGAGTACCGCGGCTACGACTCAGCGGGAGTCGCGGTGCTCACGGACGACAAAGAGCTGCTCGTCGAGCGCAAAGCAGGCCGCATCGCCAACCTCGAAGCCGCCCTCGACGCCGCAGGGCGCGAGACGTTCGCCGGCACTGCGGGCATGGGCCACACCCGCTGGGCCACGCACGGCGCCCCGGTGGACCGCAACTCCCACCCCCACCGCGATTCCACGGGTCGGGTCGCGGTGGTGCACAACGGCATCATCGAGAACTTCGCCGCGCTGCGCGCCGAACTGGAGGACTCCGGCATCGAGCTGAGCAGCGACACCGACACCGAGGTCACCGCACACCTCATCGCCCGCGCGTACGACCACGGCGACACGGCCGGTGACCTTCCGGCCAGTGTGCGCGCGGTGTGCCGCAGGTTGGAGGGCGCGTTCACGCTGGTCGTCACCCACGCTGATCAGCCCGGCCTCGTCGTGGCGGCGCGCCGGTCGTCCCCGCTCGTGGTGGGGGTGGGCGAGGACGAGACCTTCGTCGCCTCCGACGTCGCCGCATTCATCGAACACACCCGCGAGGCCGTGGAACTCGGCCAGGACCAGCTTGTGGTGATCAGCCGTGACGGGTACGAGATCACCGACTTCCACGGCACGCCGGCGGACGGCAAGCCCTTCACCGTCGACTGGGACCTGTCGGCCGCGGAGAAGGGCGGCCACGAGTACTTCATGCTCAAAGAGATCGAGGAACAGCCCGAGGCATTGGCCAACACGTTGCGCGGGCACTTCGAGTCTGGGCGCATCGTGCTCGATGAGCAACGCATGTCCGATCAGGACCTGCGCGACGTCGACAAGGTGTTCGTCGTGGCCTGCGGTTCCGCCTATCATTCCGGGCTGGTCGCGAAGTACGCCATCGAACACTGGTGCCGCCTGCCAGTCGAGGTGGAGCTGGCCAGCGAGTTCCGTTATCGCGATCCCGTGCTCGACCGGGCCACGCTGGTGGTCGCCGTGTCCCAGTCGGGTGAGACCGCCGACACGTTGGAGGCCGTGCGGCACGCCAGGGAACAGAAGGCCAGGGTGCTCGCGGTGTGCAACACCAATGGCGCGCAGATTCCCCGCGAGTCGGACGCCGTGCTGTACACCCACGCCGGGCCGGAGATCGGTGTCGCCTCCACGAAGGCGTTTCTGGCCCAGGTGACGGCGAACTACCTCGTGGGGCTCGCGCTCGCTCAGGCGCGTGGCACGAAGTACCCGGACGAGGTGGCGCGCGAGTTCGCCGAGCTGGAGGCCATGCCGTCGGCCGTCGCGGAAGTGTTGACCACAGTGGACCAGGTTCGTGACCTGGGCAGGCGGATGGCCGATTCGCGTGCGGTGCTGTTCCTCGGCCGCCACGTCGGGTTCCCTGTGGCGTTGGAGGGCGCGCTGAAACTGAAGGAACTCGCCTACATGCACGCCGAGGGTTTCGCGGCGGGCGAGTTGAAACACGGGCCGATCGCGTTGATCGAGGAAGGGCTTCCCGTGGTGGTGGTCATGCCGTCACCCAAGGGACGCGCCGTGCTGCACTCCAAGATGGTGTCCAACATCAGCGAGATCCAGGCGCGTGGTGCCCGCACCATCGTGATCGCCGAAGAGGGCGACGATCGGGTGCGACCGTTCGCGGACGAGCTCGTCGAAGTGCCGGCCGTGCCGACGTTGCTGCAACCGTTGGTGTCCACGGTGCCGTTGCAGGTGCTGGCCGCCGAGATCGCCCGCACCCGTGGTTACGACGTCGACAAGCCACGAAACCTCGCCAAGTCGGTGACGGTGGAGTAGCGGCACCGTGCGTGGCGTCTGGACCACCGAGCAGGTGCGCGCGGCCGAGGACCGGTTGTTGGCCGTCACGCCCGAGGGAGTGCTGATGCGGCGTGCGGCGTACGGGGTGTCCGTGCGCGCCGCCGAACTCCTGGCCGAACACACCGGCCGGGTCGCGGGCACCCGTGTGGTGCTCGTCGTGGGCGCGGGTAACAACGGGGGAGACGCCCTGTGGGCGGGACATTTCCTGCGTCGTCGTGGGGTCGCGGTGGCGGCGGTGCTGTTGAGACCGGAGAAGGCGCATCCTGCGGGACTCGCGGCACTGCGGCGTGCAGGTGGACGTGTGTATGTGCCCGAGACCGCCGCCGAGGTCCTCGACAGTGCCGATTTGGTGATCGACGGAGTGGTCGGCATCTCCGCGCGGGGACCGTTGCGTCCCGACGCCGCGGCGCTGTTCGACCGTGTGGCAGCACCCGTGCTCGCCGTGGACCTGCCGAGCGGGGTGGACCCCGACACCGGTGCGGTGGACGGGCCCGCCGTACGGGCGACGTGCACGGTGACATTCGGTGCCCACAAGCCGGTGCACGTGTTGAACCCGCGGCATTGCGGTGACATCACGCTCGTGGACATCGGCCTGGGCGGCGAGCTGGGAGAACCGGACCTGCTGCAACTCGACGCCTCCGACATCGCCGCCGCGTGGCCGCTGCCGAAGCCGGAGGACAACAAGTACACGCAGGGCGTGACGGGGGTGGCCGCCGGATCGTCGACGTATCCCGGCGCGGCTGTGCTGACCGCCGCGGCCGCCGTGCGTGCGACCGCGGGCATGGTCCGGTACGCCGGGCCCGTCGCGGATGTCGTCCGGTCGCACTGGCCCGAGGTCGTGGCCACCGGTTCGATCTTCGACGCGGGTCGGGTGCAGGCGTGGGTGGTCGGCCCCGGTATCGGCACCGGGAGGCAGGGCGAGGACGTGCTCGCACACGCGCTGGGCCAGGGCGTTCCCGTGTGCGCGGACGCGGACGCGATCACGATCATCGCGAACCGGCCGGACGTGCTCGATGCCCGTGACCCGGACACGCCGCTGGTGCTCACCCCGCACGACGGGGAGTTCGAACGGCTCACGGGTTCGCCGCCCGGCGCCGACAGGGTCGCCGCGGCGCGCGAGGCGGCACGCCGTTTTCGTGCGGTTGTACTGCTCAAGGGGCACTGCACGGTGATCGCTGACCCGGATGGCCGAGTGCTGGTGAACCGGCCGAGGGGCTCGTGGCTGGCCACGGCCGGTTCCGGTGACGTGCTTTCGGGGGTGATCGGGGCGTTGTTGGCGTCAGGTCTCGACCCGTGGCTGGCCGCGGGTGTCGCTGCCGAGGTGCACGCGCGGGCGGGGGAGATCGCGGCGGGTGGGGTGCCGACGTCGGCCTCCGGTGTGTTGGCTGCGATTCCGGACGCGATCAGGCGAGCACGATCTTTGACGGAATGACCGGTGGGAGCACGGTCGCCGTTCGGCGACCAGGCGTCGCGTAAAACACCGGCCACACCCACCCATGGGGGCCAGGGGACCGCGTTTAGCCCGCTAAACGCGGCCGGGGGAGCACAGTTAGCGGGCTAAACGCGGTTCGGGGAGCCTGTCGGCGACCGAAAGTCGTTTCGGACGTGGACGTGGGCAGGTCGGAGCGACCAAGCTTTCGGGCATGACCGACAACGAGGTGCTGGTGGCTGGGGTCGACTCGTCCACGCAGTCGACCAAAGTGATGGTGTGCGACGCTCGAACGGGTGCCGTGGTGCGCAGCGGGAGAGCCGAGCATCCGGACGCCACCGAGGTGGATCCCGCGGAGTGGTGGACGGCGTTCACATCGGCTACGGACGGCTTGCTGGACGGTGTGTCCGCCATCGGCGTGGCGGGGCAGCAACACGGCATGGTCACCGTGGGCGAGGACGGCGACGTCGTTCGCCCGGCGCTGTTGTGGAACGACACGCGTTCCGCCCAGGCCGCCACCGATCTTGTGGACGAACTCGGAGGGCCGCGGGCGTGGGCGGAGGCGGTCGGCTCGGTGCCGGTCGCCAGTTTCACGGTCACCAAACTGCGGTGGCTTGCCGAGCACGAGCCCGACAAGGCCGACAGGGTCGCGAAAGTCATGTTGCCGCACGATTGGCTGACTTGGCGCCTCGTCGGCGGCGATCCGGTCACCGACCGTGGTGATGCCTCGGGGACCGGATACTTTTCGCCCGCGGAACGTGCCTATCGCAGGGATATCCTCACCCATGCGTTCGGTGGTCGTGCCCCTGAGTTACCGTGGGTGTTGGAGCCTGTGGAACCGGCCGGCCACGCTTTCGACGGCACACTGGTGTCCGCCGGAACCGGTGACAACATGGCCGCTGCGCTCGCGTTGGGCGCCGGGGACGGCGATGTCGTCGTCTCGCTGGGTACGAGCGGCACCGTGTTCGGCGTGAGCGAGACTCCGGCCGCCGATCCTACAGGCGCCGTCGCGGGTTTCGCCGATGCCACCGGGCGGTTCCTCCCGCTGGCCTGCACTCTGAACGCCGCCAGGGTGCTCACCGCTACCGCCCACCTACTCGACGTCGACCTTCAGGAGTTCGATCGGCTCGCGCTCGGCGCCGATCCGGGCGCCGATGGGCTGACGTTGTTGCCGTACCTCGATGGGGAACGCACTCCCAATCTGCCCGACGCGGCTGGGTCGCTGTTCGGGATGCGCCGGACGAACATGACTCCCGAGAACCTCGCACGAGCCGCGGTGGAGGGAATGCTGTGTGGGCTCGCGGCGGGGCTCGACGCGGTGCGGGAACACGGCATCTCCGTGCGCCGCGTACTCCTCATCGGGGGTGCCGCGCAGTCCGAGAGTGTGCGCGCGGTGGCACCGATCGTGTTCGGTGTCCCGGTTGTGATCCCGCAGCCGAGTGAGCACGTGGCCATCGGGGCCGCACGTCAGGCCGCGTGGGCGCTCGCGGGCACAGCGGAGCCACCGGAGTGGGAGACGGGTATCGCGGTGCGCCTGCCCGAGCCCACGGGCGATGCGGTCGAAGAAGGGGAACGTGTCCGGCAACGGCATGTCGAGGCCCGTCGGCGCGCGCACAACGTCTGACCAGCCGATAGGTACATTGTCGAGGTGGCCGGGCGCTGCTGAGGTGTCCCGGTGCCGACCAGGGAGGCGCGTGATCATGTCCTGTGGTGTGGCCGGGTGAGCGGAATGTCGTTGCCTCGTGCCGAAGTCGTGGTGGATTTGGATGCCGTTCGCCACAATGTGCGGTTGCTCGCCTCCCGGGCCGCTGTGTCCGGGGCGCAGACGATGGCCGTGGTGAAGGCCGACGGCTATGGCCACGGTGCCGTACCGGTCGCGCGTGCCGCGGTCGAGGCGGGTGCCACGTGGCTCGGAGTGACCTCGCTGGACGAGGCTCTCGCCCTGCGCGAGGCCGGGTTCACGACGCGGCTGCTGAGTTGGCTCGACACACCCGACGTGGATTTCGCGCCCGCTGTGGAACGGGACGTCGATGTCTCGGTCAGCTCCATCGGTGAACTGGCACGGGTGGTCGACGCGGCCGGGAGAGCGGGCCGTCGCGCCAGAGTGCACCTGAAGATCGACACCGGTCTGTCCCGCAACGGCTGTCCCGCCGAACTGTGGCCGGACCTGGTGAAGGCCGCGGCGGCGGAGGACGACGTCGAGGTCGTGGGCATGTGGTCGCACCTGGCCTGCGCCGACGAACTCGGCCACCCGTCCATCGACGCTCAAGCCGAGCGGTTCGCCACCGCCCACGCGATAGCGAGGGAGGCGGGGTTGTCGCCTCTGCGGCACCTGGCCAACTCCGCGGCCACTCTGACTCGTCCCGACCTACATTTCGATCTTGTGCGGCCCGGTATCGCCGTCTACGGCCTCAATCCCGTGCCGCGGTCGGAGGACCTGCGGCCCGCGATGACGTTCCGGTCGAGTGTCGTGCTGACCAAGCGCGTCCGGGCCGGTGAGTCCGTGTCGTATGGGCAGACGTGGACGGCGAGCACCGACACCACGTTGGCGCTCGTGCCCGTGGGCTACGCCGACGGGGTTCCGCGCACGCTGTCGGGCCGGCTGAGTGTGTGGTTGGACGGTGAGCGACGACCCGTGGTCGGCCGAGTGTGCATGGACCAGCTCGTCGTCGACTGCGGTGACCACGAACCCCGGCTCGGCGCCGAGGTCGTGTTGTTCGGCACGGGTGAGGGCGGGATGCCGACGGCCACCGAGTGGGCCGACAAGATCGGCACCATCGACTACGAGATCGTCACCGGCATGTACCGGCCGCGTGTCCGTCGACGCTATGTCGGAGTGGAGCAGGACCGTTCGTGATGTCCCGCGCCGGGGAGGACTCCACGATCGACGGGCCGTTCGTCGGTTCCCGCACCGAACGCACGTCCACCGTCGCCGCCGATGACGGCACGCCCCTGGCGGTGGAGGAGATCGAACCCGGCGACGGGGGCGTGGCCGAAGTCACCGTGGTGGGAGTTCACGGCTTCGCGCTGTCGCGGCGCAGCTGGTTCGTCCAGCGACAGGGCTTCGCCGAGCTGACACGACCACGGATCAGGCAGGTTTACTACGACCACCGCGGGCACGGCCAGTCGGCGGCGTCGGACGCCGCGCGCAGCACCATCGAACAACTCGCAGGGGACCTGCATGCCGTGTTGCGGGCCGTCGCACCGGATGGCCCCGTGGTGTTGTTGGGGCACTCCATGGGCGGGATGGTGATCATGGAGTTGGCGCAGGCCTGCCCGGAGCTGTTCATCGACCGGGTCCAGGGAGTCGCGCTGATCGCCACGGCCGCGGGTGAGGTCGGTGCTCACGGGCTGCCTCGCTCACTGCTGTCGAAGTACAACCCGCTCACCTGGGGTGTGGGGGAACTGGCCGAGTGGCAGCCGGGGTTCGTGGAGTTCGTGCGCGCGGCGGGCGGGCAGCTGACGAGGGCCGCGGTGCGACGGCTGGCCTTCGGTAACCGTGACGTCGACTCGCGACTGGTCGACTTCATGATCGACATGCTGGGGGACACGCAGGTGCGGCAGTTGGCGCACTTCGTCGACACGCTCGGCAGCCACAACCGGTACGCGGCGTTGGCCGGGCTGAAACACACCGAGGTGGTGGTGATCGGTGGGGACGCGGACAGGATGACACCGTTCGTGCACGCCGAACGCATGGCCGCGGAACTGCCGGGCGCGCGGCTCGTGCGCGTCGAGGGGGCGGGACACATGGTGCATCTGGAGGAACCCACGGTGGTGAACCGACATCTCGCCGACCTGGTGAGACGGTGCGGTGGGGGCGACGGCGAAGCGATACGGAGGAACGCGTGGAGCAGGTGAGTGCCGAGCTACCGACCCCGGAGGACGCCATGGACTTCGGGCGCGCGTTGGGCCGACTGCTCGGGCCGGGTGACCTGGTGTTGCTGTCCGGGCCGCTCGGAGCGGGGAAGACGACCATGACGAGGGGCATCGCCGAGGGCATGGGGGTGTCCGGTCGGGTCAGTTCGCCGACGTTCGTGCTGGCGCGGGTGCACTCCGCGGGTGAGTCGGGAGTGCCGTTGGTGCACGTCGACGCCTACCGGTTGGGTGGCGACCTGGACCAGTTGGAAGACCTCGACCTCGATACGGAACTCGATCGGGCCGCGCTCGTGGTCGAGTGGGGCGAGGGCATGGCGGAGCGGTTGTCGGAGGACTACCTCGTCGTCCGCCTCGACCGTCGTTCCGACGACGTCCGCGTGGTCATCCTGGAACCCCACGGCGCGTGGGTCTCCCGGCTCGCCGAAGCACGTTTAGCGGGCTAATCGCGGTTCCCGGGCCCCTGGTCGACAACGTTTAGCGGGCTAAACGTCGTCAGCCGTGCTCGGTGGGGAGCGCGATGAGCGCGAGGCCGCACTCGTCGTCAGGGGCTTTCGGGTGGAATTTCCGTGGCGGATCGGGTGAGGCGTTCCATACGCTGTCGTTTTCATCCGTGACGGAAAGGGATGCCAGTTGTCTCCTGAGCCCACGGTCGTCCATCCGTTGCCGGGCCACGATCGCGTGGTGTTCCTCAAACCGCTGGTGAGCTCACCCAAGATCGTGGTCGGGGAGTACACTTACTACGACGATCCGGAGCACGCGACCGAGTTCGAGAACCGCAACGTGCTCTACGCCTACGGTCCCGAACGACTCGTCATCGGCAAGTACTGTGCTCTCGCCTCGGGGACGATGTTCCTCATGGCCGGCGCGGAGCATCCGACGATGGGGGTGTCCACGTTCCCGTTCACGATGTTCGGTGGGGAGTGGGCGGAACGGACGATGGACATCATCACCTCGATGCCGAGCCGGGGCGACACCGTCGTCGGCAACGACGTGTGGTTCGGCTATCGGGCCACCGTGCTGCCCGGTGTGCGGATCGGGGACGGCGCCATCATCGCGGCCGGTGCCGTGGTGACGGTCGATGTCCCGCCTTACACGATCGTCGGCGGTAATCCCGCCAGGCCGATTCGGACGCGTTTCGACGCCGCCGACGTGGAGCGCCTACTCCGGGCCGCGTGGTGGGACTGGCCGGTCGAGCTCGTCACCGAGCACGCTCGCACGATCATGAGCGGCACACCGGCCGACATCGCCCGCATCGCGGCGGACCATGGATTGGAGAAGACCCCGTGACGGGGTGGTCATCACCGGGCGCCCCTTTTCCAGGGGAAGTCGGTGACCACGTTTAGCGGGCTAATCGCGGTTCCCGGACCCCCGGTCGACAACGTTTAGCGGGCTAAATGCGGTTGGGCGGGCAGCCGGGCCACTCGACGTCGGCTGGTCGTAGGCTCGAAGAGTGCTTGTACTCGCCATCGACACCGCCACGCCAGCGGTCACGGCCGGTGTTGTCGACATGGAGCGGCAGTCGGTCACCGTGCTCGCCGCGCGGGTCACCCAGGACGCCCGTGCCCACGGTGAGTTGCTCACGCCGCACATACTCGACGCCGTCGGCCGTGCGGGTGTGACGTTGCGGGATGTCGCTGCCGTGGTGTGCGGCGTCGGCCCCGGCCCGTTCACGGGGTTGCGTGCGGGCATCGTCACCGCCGCGGCCCTGGCGCACAGTCTCGACGTTCCCGCCTACCCGGTGTGCAGTCTCGACGCCATCGCGGCCGACGCGGTCACCGAAGCCGATTCCCCCGGCCCGTTCCTCGTCGTCACCGATGCCCGGCGGCGGGAGGTGTACTGGGCGTCCTACGACGCTGCGGGGCGTCGCACGCACGGTCCCGACGTCGCCAAGCCCGCGGATCTCGATTCGACGGTGCGGCACGTCGCTCATGCCCACCCGAGCCCCGGCGGATTGGTGCGGGTGGCTGCGTCCGCGGTGCTGGACGGTGAGACTCCCAGTCCGTTGACGCCGCTTTATCTGCGCAGGCCCGATGCCGCGGTGCCGGGAGAGCGGAAGCGGGTGACGACGCCGTGAGGCTCGAACCGTTGCGCCGTGGCCATATCGATGCCTGCGTGCAGATCGAGCGGATGCTGTTCTCCGGTGACGGCCCGTGGAGTGCGGGGGCTTTTCGTGCCGAGCTCGATGCGGGTGGCTACTACCTCGCCGCGTTGGACGAGCAGGACCGGCTCATGGGTTACGCGGGTTTGGCTGTGATGGGCAGGCCGGGTGATTGGGAGACGTCCGTGCACACGATCGCCGTCCACCCGGACTACCAGGGGCGGGGGATCGGTACCGCGTTGTTGCGTGCCCTGTTGGCGCGCGCGGACGAGTTGGGGGCACCGGTGGTGTTGGAGGTCCGTACCGACAACGACACCGCCATCTCGTTGTACGAGAGGCACGGGTTCGAGCAGGTCGGGTTGCGTAGGCGTTACTACCAGCCTTCGGGTGCGGACGCGTACACGATGGCGCGGCCCGCGCGTCGCACTCAGGAGGTCGCAGGCTGATGTCGTCGATCGTCATGGGCATCGAGAGTTCGTGCGACGAGACGGGTGTCGGGCTCGTGCGGCTGCACGACGACGGTGGTGTCGAGCTGCTCGCCGACGAGGTCGCCAGCAGTGTGGAGGAGCACGCGCGGTTCGGGGGCGTGGTGCCGGAGGTCGCCAGTCGCGCTCATCTTGAGGCGATGGTGCCCACGGTGCGTCGGGCGTTCGACACGGCGGGGTTGCGGATGGCGGATGTGGACGCCATCGCGGTCACGGCGGGTCCGGGGTTGGCGGGGGCGTTGTTGGTGGGTGTGTCGGCCGCGAAGGCCTACGCCGCCGCGCTCGATGTGCCGCTGTACGGGGTGAACCACCTTGCCGGGCACATCGCTGTGGACACTTTGCAGCACGGACCGTTGCCCACGTCTTCGCTCGCGTTGCTCGTCTCGGGTGGTCACACGCAGCTGCTTCGGATCGACGACATCGCAAGCAAGATCACCGAGGTCGGTGCCACAGTGGATGACGCGGCCGGAGAGGCGTACGACAAGGTGGCGCGCGTGCTGGGGCTGCCGTATCCGGGTGGTCCGCCCATCGACCGGGCGGCGCGTGAGGGAGATCCGAACGCCATCGCGTTTCCGCGCGGCATGACCGGTCCGCGGGACGCGCCGTTCGATTTCTCGTTCTCGGGTTTGAAGACGGCGGTGGCCCGGTGGGTCGAGGGCGCGCAGGCGCGGGGCGAGGATGTCCCGGTGGCGGATGTGGCCGCGTCGTTCCAGGAGGCTGTCGCCGACGTGTTGACGGCCAAGGCGGTGCGGGCGGCCACTGAGGCCGGTATCGGCACGCTCGTCATCTCCGGTGGGGTGGCGGCGAACTCGCGGCTGGCGGGTCTGGCCGCGCAGCGTTGCGCGGACGCGGGCATCGAGCTGCGGGTGCCGCGGCCCCGGTTGTGCACGGACAACGGCGCGATGATCGCCGCGTTGGGAGCTCATCTCGTCGCGGCGGGGTGCCCGCCGAGTCCGCTCGACCTGTCGGCGGACCCGTCGTTGCCGGTCAGCACCGTCTGTCTGTGAGGCGGACGTTCTCGGCGGTGAGTTCCGCGGTCAACGCGGCCGTGATGAGGGGGCCGAGCAGGTTGGACGTGCCGCGTCGGGGAAGCGCCGCGATGCGGGGGCCTGTTGCGCCAAGGTGTCCAGGTTTCCCGCGGCGATGCGGTGGGCGATGTGCAGCGCGGCGAGCTGATGGGTGTCCAGGGCGCTGTGTCCGGTGTCGGGTAGTTCGACGAGGACCGCGTTGGGTAGTAGTGACGCTGTTCGTTCGGCGATCGGCCGCGGTGTCCGTAGGTCTCGTTCGCCGGAGACGACGGCGGTCGGCCACGTGAAGTGGGGCAGGTGAGCGGGCAGGTCCACGGCGTCCCCGGTGAATGCGGGTGCGTGGGCTGCTGTGTCGGCGAATCCGGCTCGCGGGTCGAGGGGGAGTCCGTCGGGGCCGGCGCCGAAGCCGAGAGTGCCGTGTGCGATGCCCGCGACCAGGTCGGTCTCTAGGACCATCGGGATGTTGTCGTTCGTCATCTCCTTGGCGCCGAGGGAATTGATCCACCGCCAGGTGCGGCGCGCTTTTCCGCGGAGCCGTGCCGCGAGCAGTCGTTCGAGGGTGGTGGGGCCCGCGAATTCGTACACGACCGAAACGACGTGCCCTACTTCGTTCATCGGCAGAGTCGCGGAGTCGATCAGTTCGCGTACGAGGGTGGCGGGCCGGTCGTCGCCCTGCCAGAGGAGTCGCCGTCGGTAGGCGCGCACGGTGTCCACGTCGGTAGCCGAGAGAACGGGGGAGTCGAGCACCATGCCGGCGACTCGGTCGGGATGTCGTACGCCGAACGTCTGTGCCAGATAACTGCCGTAGGACGCCCGTACACCACCGCGCGCTCGACGCTGATGTCGTCCAGCACGGCGGCCAGGTCGTCGGCCGCGGCTTCCACCGTGACCTGTTCGACGGGGAGGTCGGTACCGGTCGTGTCGTGGCGGGACAGCCCCACACCGCGGTGCTCCATCATGAGTACGTCGAGACCGCGTTGTGTTGCTCTACGGCGTTGTGCCCGATAGGGCACGATGGACGCGACGCCGGGCCCTCCGGGGAGAAGGACGACGGGAGGGTGGTCACCGGTGGGGTGTGGTCGCACGTAGGCGATCTCCGCGGTGCGGGATTCGTCGAGTGGTCGAAGCGCTCGTCCGCCGCCCGGGGGCCTTGTCTCGCGTTCGGCGAGCGCCCGCATTCGTTGTGTGTCCACGTGCGTGCAAGGTGTGTCCCCGCGGTCGCGTTCCCTCGTTCGATCGGTGCGTCGTGCTTTTCGCCCGGTGCGGTCAGGGAGGTCTCGCGTCGTGGTGTCGATTCCTTGGAGCCCATGTGGTGCGTCGCCCGGGAGTGAGGGGGCTCTCCTGAACGGGTGGTCGGCGTGCGAGTGCCGTGTTCGTACGGTCGCGCTCTTCAGCGCGAGCACACCGTCCATGCCACTGACCAGGTACGAGACGCCGAGCTACCCTGGTTGCGTGGCTAGCACTCAGCTGGCTAGAGTGCTAATTACACGGCACCGCACACGCCCCGGCACCCGCGACGGCGGGGTGGTAGGAGCCGTACCCGATTAGGTACCTGCCAACGCTTTGGAAGACCCGTGGAGGTCACACCGGTGAGCGTGAACATCAAGCCGCTCGAGGACAAGATCGTTGTCCAGACGAGCGAGGCCGAGGAGACGACGGCTTCCGGCCTCGTTATCCCCGACACCGCTAAGGAGAAGCCCCAGGAGGGCAAGGTTCTGGCCGTGGGCCCGGGCCGCGTCGACGACAAGGGCAACCGCATCCCCGTGGATGTGAAGGTGGGCGACGTCGTCATCTACTCCAAGTACGGCGGCACCGAGGTCAAGTACAAAGGTGAGGAGTACTTGATCCTGTCCGCCCGCGACGTGCTGGCCGTCGTCAACTGACGACCGGCGGCGAACGCGATGGACGCCCCGGGCCCCCGCATCTGCCGGGGTGCCGGGGCGTTTTGCGCTTCCTTTCAGAGAGGTTCTGATGCCTAAGCAGATCAACTTCGACGAGGACGCTCGTCGGTCGCTTGAGCGCGGGGTGAACAAGCTCGCCGACGCGGTCAAGGTGACCCTCGGGCCGAGCGGCCGACACGTCGTGCTGGACAAGAAGTTCGGTGGTCCCACGGTCACGCTGGACGGCGTCACCGTGGCGCGCGAGCTCGACCTGGAAGACCCGTTCGAAAACCTCGGCGCTCAGCTGGCCAAGAACGTCGCCACGCAGACCAACGACGTGGCGGGTGACGGCACCACGACGGCCACCGTGTTGGCTCAGGCGTTGGTGCAGGTCGGTTTGCGTAACGTCGCCGCGGGCGCCAACCCCACGGCGCTCGGCCGGGGTATCGAGGCGGCGGCCGACAAGGTCGTCGAACTGCTCAAGTCCCGAGCCACCCCGGTCAAGGGGCGGGACAACATCGCCCAGGTCGGCACCGTCACCTCCCGCGACGCCAACATCGGCGCTCTGCTGGGTGAAGCGGTGGAGAAGGTCGGCGAGGACGGCGTCATCACGGTGGAGGAGTCGTCCACGCTCGCCACCGAGCTCGACATTACTGAGGGTGTGCAGTTCGACAAGGGCTTCATCTCCGCCCACTTCGCCACCGATCCCGAGGAGCAGCGGGCGATCCTGGAGAACGCCTACGTGCTGCTGCACCGGGAGAAGATCTCGGCGCTGGCCGACCTGCTCCCGCTGCTGGAGAAGGTGGCGGAGGAGAAGAAGCCGCTGCTGATCATCGCGGAGGACGTCGAGGGCGAGGCCCTGTCCACCCTGGTGGTCAACTCGCTGCGTAAGACGATCAGCGCCGTGGCCGTTAAGGCGCCGTTCTTCGGCGACCGGCGTAAGGCGTTCATGGACGACCTCGCCGTGGTCACGGGCGCCCAGGTGATCTCCAGCGAGATCGGTCTGAAGCTGTCCGAGGCCGGGCTCGACGTGCTGGGCCAGGCTCGGCGCATCGAGGTCACCAAGGACACCACCACGATCGTGGACGGTGCCGGGACCAAGGAGGACCTCGACGCCCGTATCGCCCAGATCCGCAAGGAGATCGAGACCACCGACTCCGACTGGGACCGCGAGAAGCTCCAGGAGCGGTTGGCCAAGCTCGGCGGTGGTGTCGCGGTGATCCGCGTGGGCGCGGCGACCGAGACCGAGCTGAACGAGCGCAAGCACCGCATCGAGGACGCCGTGGCCTCGACCAAGGCCGCTGTCGAGGAGGGCATCGTGCCCGGCGGTGGTTCGGCGCTGGCGCACATCGCGAAGGAGCTGGACGATCTGGGCTTCACCGGTGACGAGGCCACCGGCGTCAAGATCGTCCGCGAGGCCCTGACGGCTCCGCTGTACTGGATCGCCAGCAACTCGGGCCACGAGGGCGCGGTGCTGGTGTCGAAGGTGCAGGAGCGGAAGTGGGGCGAGGGTCTCAACGCCGCCACGGGTGAGATCACCGACCTGCTCGCGGCCGGCATCATCGACCCGGTGAAGGTCACGCGTTCCGCGGTGGCCAACGCCGCGTCGATCACCAGGCTCGTGTTGACCACTGAGAGCTCGGTGGTCGAGAAGCCGGAGGAGGACGACGAGGCCGGACACGGCCACTCCCACTGATGTCACTGACGTCACTGACGTCACCGACGCACACTGACGTGTCCGCCGACGGTCACGAGCGGTAACGACAGAGAACGGGGCGGCACTCTTGTGGAGTGCCGCCCCGTTTCGTGTGTCACCCGCCTACTCGCCCAGTTCGGTGGGTGACGATCCGCGTCGCGGGTGGGGAAGTCGCGCGACGCCTGATCAGCGCGAGGTCAGCGTGAGTGCACGCTTCTGCGATCGGATGATCGTTTCTCGCTCGGATTCGGAGAGACCGCCCCAGATGCCGTACGGCTCGTGGACGGCCAGCGCGTGCTCGCGGCACATCTCCAGTACCGGGCAGGTGTGGCAGATAGCCTTGGCTCGCGCCTCCCTCCTCGCTCGTGCCGGTCCCCTTTCTCCATCGGGATGGAAAAAGGAACCGCTGTCCATTCCCCGACAAGCCCCCTCCAGTTGCCAGTCCCAAACATCGGCGTTCGGGCCAGGGAGTCTGCGCGTGTCTGCCATTCGTGACCGCCTCCGATATCCGGCACCACGCGGCCGGATTGTGCAGTTGTCGTAGTGC
>NZ_DAHVQP010000051.1:0-19755 GCF_027317685.1 Saccharomonospora sp. | reverse complement strand
CGGGAAGGACAGGCGTTCACCGCGTTGGGCGTGGTGATCGCGATGGCGGTGGTGACCCTGTTCGGCGCGCTGTATCCCGAAGTCCTTCCGTCCACACTGGATTCGGCTAATTCGCTCACCGTGGAGAACGCGTCCTCCAGCCCGTACACGCTGCAGGTCATGAGCTGGCTCGCCCTGTTCGGCGCACCCGCAGTGCTCGTCTACCAGGGCTGGACGTACTGGGTGTTCCGCAAGCGCATCGGTACCCGTCACATTCCGAAGGTGCATACACCGCAATGAACGTGCCCACCCACAAACCCCTTTCCGCCAAGGTGTCTTCCGACCGCCAGTCCGAACCGGACACCTCGTGGGTGGGGCGGGGCCCGCTCGGCGCGTTGCCGTCGCTCTCCTCGGCGGCGCGCCGGGCGCTGGTCCTGACTGCGCTTTTGTCGGTGGCGAACGCTGGAGCGCTGGTGGCACAGGCGTTTCTGCTCGCCCACGTGCTCGCCGACCTCGTCGCCGGTGAGGTCACAGGGCACGGGCCGCTGGTGGCGGCGCTCGCGGGCGCGGTGCTCGCACGCGGCGTGCTTGGTTGGGCCATGCGGGTCGTCGCCGCCCGGGCCGCGGCCGGGGCGAAGGAGGAGCTGCGCGCCAAGGCGGTCGACCACGCGTTGCGGCTCGGCCCGGAGTGGATCGACAAGCGGGGGGCGGGGGAGCTCACGGCGCTCACCACGAGGGGACTCGACGCGCTCGACGCCTATTTCACGGAGTACCTGCCGGCCTTGGTGACCGCTGCCGTGGTGCCGTTGGCGGCCGGGGCCGCGGTGTTGTTCGTCGACTGGCCCTCAGCCGTGCTCATCGCGATCACGCTGCCGCTGCTGCCGTTGTTCGCCGTCCTCATCGGCAAGAACACCGCCGATCGCGTCGCTCAGGCCACCGACGCCGTGCACAGGTTGTCGGGCCATCTGTTGGAGCTGCTGCGGGCGCTGCCGGTGCTCACGGCGTTTCGGCGCGCCGAGGCGCAGGCCGAGGCGGTCCGCAGGGTGAGTGATCGACACCGTACGACGACCCTGTCGACGCTGAGGTTGGCGTTCGCGTCGGCGTTCGCGCTCGAACTCGCGGCCACGTTGTCGGTGGCGCTGGTCGCGGTGGTGATCGGTGTGCGCCTGGTGTCCGGTGATCTGTCGTTGGCCGTGGGCCTGGGTGTGCTGATCCTGGCGCCGGATTGCTACCAGCCGCTGCGGACGGTCGGCAGCGCCTTCCACGCCAGCCAGGACGGTGTGGAAGCCGTCCGCAGGGTCACCGAGGTTCTCGCCGAGCCCGCCCCGCGCGAGGGCACGCGGCAGCCGACGCGCGGCGAGGTGCGTGTGCGTGACCTGCGCGTACGTCGTCGGAACGGATTCGCGCCCGACGGGGAGACGTTCACCGTCGCCCCGGGGCGACGCGTGTGGTTGTCCGGGCGCAGCGGGGCCGGGAAGACGACCACGCTGTCGGTGTTGTTGGGCTTCGTGACACCGCATTCGGGTTCGGTGACGGTCGACGGCGTGCCCCTGGCCGAGCTGGACATGTCCCTGTGGCGGAAGGCCGTCGCGTGGGCTCCCCAATCGCCCGCGTTCACCGGCGGCACCGTCCGTGCCGAGCTCGGTCTCACCGGCGCGTCGGCTACGGAGATCGACGCCCTGTTGCGGCGACTGGACCTCGATGGACTCGCCGAGCGTCCCGTGCACCGGTTGTCCGTCGGCCAACGTCAGCGGGTCGCCGTGGCCAGGGCCCTGTTGCGGGTGCGTCAGGGAGCTTGGTTGTTGCTGCTGGACGAGCCCACCGCACACCTCGATGCGGACAACGCCGAGCGCGTGTGGCGGGCCGTGGAGGAGGCGCAGGACGCGGGTGCCGCGGTGGTCGTCGCCGCCCATTCCCGGAGTGAGGCGGAGTCGCTGGCCGAGGACACCCGGCACGAGCCCGACCGTGGTGCGGAAGACGATCGGCCGGTTCGCCGCGTGCGCCCGGTGCCGTTGCGGGAGCTCGGAGAGCGCCGCCTCACGCAGGGCGTCGTGCTCGGCGCGGCGGCCCTGCTGGCCGGAGTGGCGCTCACCGCCACCTCGGCGTGGCTGATCGCCAAGGCCTCGCAGCAACCGCCGATCCTCACGCTGACCGTGGCGGTGGTGGGGGTGCGCACGTTCGGTCTCGCCCGTGCGGGGTTGCGTTATGTCGAGCGGCTCGTCACACACGACGGCGCGTTCCGGGTGGCGGCCCGACTGCGGGAACGCCTGTGGCGAGCGGTGGTGCGGCGGGGACCGGCCCGTGTGCTCGGTTCGTCGCGCGGCGAGGGCGTGCGCAGGCTGGTCGACGACGTGGACACCGTGCGCGACCTGCTGCCGAGGGCGGTGACACCGCCGTTCGTGGCGGCCGCGGTCGTGCTCGGTGGGTGCGTGGTGCAGACGGCCGTGCTCCCTCGGGCGGGGTGGGCGCTGGCCGTCGCGAGCGTGGTGGCGGCACTCGTGGCGCCCACGCTCGCGGTGCTGCTCGACCGGCACGCGACGGCCACTCTGGCCGACGGCCGACGCGACGTCGCCGCGCGCGTGTTGTCCCTGTTCGACAGCGCGGCGGAACTGATCGCCTTCGGGGTTCACACCGAGCATCGGGCCCGGCTGGCCGACAGTGACGCGCGGTTGGCTGCCGTCGCGCGTAGGCAGGCGTGGGGCGAGGGAGCTGCCGAGGCCGTGGTGACCGTGGCGACGGGGTCGGCCGCGGTCGCGGGCGTGGTGTTCGCGACCGACGCCGTGGGCGCGGGCACGCTCGACCCCGTGCTCGCCCCTGTGCTGGCGCTCGTGCCGCTGGCGTTGGCCGAGGCGCTGTCGCTGCTGCCACCCGCCGCGCAGCACTGGAGCGCCCTGCGCAGAGCGCGGACGCGACTCGCGGCGACGTTGGAGACCGAGCCCGCCCAGGACCACGATGCGGGTGTCGTCGAACTGGCACCCGGAGGCGGTGTGCGGCTTCGCGCGGTGGATGTGCGTTGGCCCGGAAGCTCTCGACCGACGTTGCGGGGCGTCGACCTGGACATCCCCGAAGGGGCATACGTGGCCGTCGTCGGACCTTCGGGGGCGGGTAAGTCGTCGCTGCTCGCCACCGTGCTGGGATTCCTGCGCCCCGAATGGGGCCGCGCCGTGGTGCCCGAGCGGGTGGCGTGGGCACCGCAGGAGCCGCAGTTGGTGTCCACGACCGTCGCCGAGAACCTGCGCCTGGCCGATCCCCACGCCGACGCCGAGCGGCTCGAGCGGGCACTGAGCATCGCGGGGATTCCCGAACTCGACACCGGCACCGTGTTGGGCAACGCCGGAAGCGGCCTGTCCGGTGGGCAGGCTCACCGGGTGGCACTGGCGAGAGCGGTGCTCGCCGCGAAGGAGGCCGACGTGGTCCTGCTGGACGAGCCCACCGCCCATCTCGACGAGATGACCGCCCGCACGGTACTGACTAATCTGCGGGACGCGTTGGCGGGCCGGACGGTGATCCACGTGACTCACCGGCCGGAGGAGGCAGCCGACGCGGACCTGGTCGTACAGGTGCAAAGCGGACGAGTACGGGTTCTCGGTGACATGCGCGAGCCGACGAAGGCAGGTGAGCGGGCATAGACTGGGTATTGCTCATGGAACCGAACCTCGCAGCGCGAGCACTGGCCGCGGCAACCGAGATCACGGCCTCGGCGTTGTCCGATGCCGAGCCGGACGCGGTGCTGAACACGGTCGTGCGGCACGCCGTCGAACTCTCCGACGCCGACCTCGGACTGGTCATGGTCCGCACCGACGAGGGCGAGGTCACGGTCGAGGCGGCGCACGGCGCGGCCGACCGGGACGTGCTGGGGCTCGTGTTGCCCCCGGAATCCGCGGCGGGCCAGGTGGCCGCCGGAGGCGAGACGGTGGTGACCGACGACGTCACCAGCGATCCGCGTACGTTCCGATTCGTGCCGGAGGTGCTGCGTTCTTACGGGCCGTTCGCCGCGGCGGCTTTCGGACAGGGCGGGCGACTGCTCGGCACGTTGACCGTGTACCGCGACAAGGGAGCGGAACCGTTCTCGGCGGAGACCGTGGAGATGCTCACGGCGTTCGCGGGACAGGCTGGGGTGGTGTTGGCGCTCGCGGAAGGCGCCAACGCCCGGCACCGGATCACGCTGTACGAGGAACGCGAACGCATCGCCCGGGAGCTGCACGACGTCATCGTGCAGCGCCTGTACGCGGCGGGAATGCAGCTCGACCGGGTACGCAGGCGCATGCGTTGGCGGTTCGCGCAGGCCGACAGTACGCGCCTCGGTGAGGCCATCGACCAGCTCGACGCGACCATCCAGGAGATCCGCGGCACGGTGCGGGAGTTGCGGGCCACCGAGGTGGAGCCACAGCAGCTCACCGCCACCAAGACCGATCTGGCGGAGTCGGCGCGTGGGGAGGTCCGCACCGCGGGTGAGTTGCTGGGATACCCGCCGACGTTGGAGTTGTCGGGAGAGCTCGCCGACATCCCCGTCGAGCGAGCCGACCACATCCGTGCGGCGCTCCGTGAAGCCTTGTCCAATGTGGTCCGTCATTCGGGTGCGAGCGAGGTGCGGGTGGCGTTGAGCCGGGACGACTGTAGCCTGCGCCTGCGAGTTCGGGACAACGGCTGCGGCGTGCCGCGTGACGTGGAGAAGCGGGGACTTCGGCACCTGGCTGAACGCGCCGAGGGGGCGGGCGGGACGTTCACCGTCAATTCCTCGCCCAGCATGGGCACGATGGTGGCGTTCGATCTACCCCTCGACACGAAGTAGCTTTAGGACTGTCTAATTCGGTCAGTTGCGTTGTTCTTGGTGCCGGGCCACCCACGCCGCCGCCTGGGTGCGGCGCCGCATGCCGAGCTTGCTGAGCAACGACGTGACGTAGTTCTTCACCGTCTTCTCCGCGAGGAAGAGCCGTTCGGCGATCTCACGGTTCGACAGTCCTTGGCCGATGAGCTCCAGCACGCTGCGTTCGCGTTCGCTGAGCTTGTCCAACGGGTCCGGGCGTGCGGGGCTGCGGACCTTGTCGAGCAGGCGGGCGGTGGTGAGCGGGTCGAGCAGTGAACGACCCGCCGCGACCTCGCGCACGGCGTGCACGACGTCCTGTCCACGTACCTGTTTGAGCAGGTAGCCGGAGGCGCCGGCCATGATGGCGCCGACCATGGCCTCTTCGTCGTCGAACGCCGTGAGCACCAGGCAACGCGGCGCGACGGGACGGGAACGCAGCTCGCGGCACAGTTCGATGCCGTCGGTCTCGTTCTCACCGAGCCGCACGTCCACCACGGCCACGTCGGGTTCGACGTGCATGGCGACGGCCAACGCCTCGTCGGCGCTGCTCGCCTCGGCGACGACCTCGATGTCGGGTTCGTCGTTCAACAGCTCACGCAGGCCGCGACGGACGACCTCGTGGTCGTCGACGAGAAGTACCTCGATGGCCATGTCTACGAGCCTACTCGGGGTCCGTGCTGCTCAGAGGGACGCCACCGAGGTGAGATTCAAAGGGTTCGTGGCCGCCGTCACCTCTGGTGCCCGCCGATCGCACCTTGAGTCGATGTGGTTTTTCCGGGCGAACACGAGAGAGACTGGGCTTCGTGATCAACGTCATTGGTGGAGCGCTGTTCGTCCTTCTCGCCCTTTGGTACGTATTCACCGTCGTCCTGGTCAGAAGGCAAAGTCTCGGCAAAGCCATCGCCAAGGTCGAGCGAGAACTGTCCCGGCCACGGCCGCCGGGAGAGCCGTCACTGGTTTTGGTGTGGTCGGCCTATCGACTGGCTACGTCGGGCCTTGCCGAACGGGACCGACCCTTTGTCGAGCCCCCGAAACGAAACGGTCGTGAGTGCCCAGACACAGTGGACGCGTCTGGCCACTCACGACCGATCGTGGAATCAGAATCGCCTCAGAGATCGCCGAAGATCTCGTCCATGGCCTCCTTGTTCTCCTCCGACCATTCCTCGACGGCCTGGAGTTCGTTGCCGGAACCCGCCTGCTGGATGGCGTCCTCCAGCGAAGCGAGCATCTCGTCGGACATGGTGAACGACTTCAGCATCTCGGCCAGCTCGGGGAAGTCCTCGCTGAAGCCCTGGCGGCCCAGGTTGTGGATCTCTTCACCCTCGCCCATGTGGCCCTCGGGGTCCTCCAGGTCCTTCAGGTCGTACCGGGAGTAGGCCCAGTGCGGGTGCCACAGCGTGACCACGATCGGCTCCTCAGCCGCGATCGCGGAGTCCAGCTCGGTGAGCATCGCGGTGGTCGAGGAGGTCTGCAGGCTCAGCTTGCCGTCGAGCCCGTATCCGGGGATGGCCGCGTCCTGGGTGATCCGGGAGATACCGGCACCCGGCTCGATACCGGTGATGGTGCCGTCGAACATGTCGGCGTGCTCGGCCAGGTCGGCGATCGAGTCGACTTCGTCGACGTAGGCGGGCACCGCGATGTTGAGCGTCGCGCCGGTGTACCAGGTGCCGAGGTCCTCCACCTGGTCCTTGTACTGCTCCCAGTAGTCCTCGTGGGTCACGGGCAGCCAGGCGTCTTGGAACAGGTCGATGTCGCCCTGCGAGAGCGCCTGGAAAGTCGGAGCGGCGTCCAGTTGCTGTAGATCCACGGAGTAACCGCGCTGCTCCAGCTGCACCTTGAACAGGTTCGCCATCGCGATGTTCTCGTCCCAGGCGATGTAACCGATGGTGAGGTCCTTGTCCCCGCCTTCGCTGCTTTCACCCGAGTCGCCACCGCAGGCGGTCATCGTCATCGCAACGGTCATGAGACCCGCGATGAACGACAGCCCCCGAAATCTCTTTCGCTTCATTACCTTCTCCTTTCGAGCCCGAGCGTTCGTGGATCACTCAGGCTTTGCCGGTGAGCTTGTGTGCACGGCTCACAGCGGACCGGTCGGACAACGACGCGGTCAGGCGGTCGAGATAGATGGCCAGGATCACGACGCTGAGGCCGTACTCGAAACCAGCGCCGAGCTGCAACCGGGTGGTGGCTTCGAACACCTGGGCGCCCAGGCCGGGCGCACCGACCATGCCGGCGATGACCACCATGGACAGCGACAGCATGATGATCTGGTTGACGCCCGCCATGATCGAGGGCATGGCCAGAGGAAGCTGGATCTCGCGGAGGGTCCTCCCCGGAGAGGAACCGAACGACTCGCCCGCTTCCACCATTTCCTTGTCCACCTGGCGGATCCCGAGCTCGGTCAACCTGACCCCGGGTGCCAGCGCGAACATGACGGTGGCGACCACGCCGGGACCGACCCCGATCCCGAAGAAGATCACCGCCGGAATCAGGTAGACGAACTGCGGAACCGTCTGCAGGAAGTCCATGACCGGCTTGATGACCCGGCTCGCCGTGTCGTTACGGGCGGCGAGAATTCCCAGTGGAACGGCGATGACGACGGCCACCACTCCGGCGAGCAGGACCAGCGACAACGTCTGCATCGCGTGGTCGAACGCACCGAGGCCGTCGATGAGCGCGAACCCGATCAACGCGGTGATCGCGAACTTCCAGCCGCGCAACCACAGTGCCAGCAGCGCGAACACGAGGAACATCACCCAGGAGGGCGGCCACTGCAGTGCTTCCGCGAAGCCGTTCACGGTGGCGTCGAGGCCATCGGAGATGGCGTCGAAGACCACGCCGAGCTTGTCCTTGAGCCAGTCGACGCCGTCCGAGAACCACTCGCCCACCGGGATGCGCGGCATGTGCCAGTCGTTCAACGAGGTCAGGAATCCGTCAGACATTGCCCGCCACCTCCAACTCGACGTTGGTCGAAGAGGTGACCTCGCCGAGCGCCGCTAGCAACGTGGCCCGGGGGATCACGCCGAGCAGACGTCGGTCGGAGTCGACGACCGCCAAGGGGACCGGACTCTCCGCCGAGGGAGTGAACAGCTCGCTCACCGGTGTCTCCGGATCGACGAAGGAGAAGTCGTCACTGACGATCTCCTGCACGGTGTTCACGCCCCGGTTCGCCGCGTCCGCGGCCGCCGAGTCGGTGACGACACCGGCGAGTCGACCATCGCGTTCCACCACGAACAGGGCCGAGTGTTGGTGCTCCCGCATGGTGCGCAACGCCGAACGCGGGCCCGAGCCGGTACCGATCGTGGTCGCGGGCTTGTCCATGACCGAACCCGCGGTGAGTACCCGCGTCCTGTCCACGTCTTGGACGAACTGGGCCACGTACTCGTCGGCCGGGTTGGTCAGGATCTCCTCGGCGGTGCCGATCTGTGCGATCCGGCCGTGGCGCATCACCGCGATCCGGTCACCGAGACGCATCGCCTCGTTGAGGTCGTGGGTGATGAAGATGATCGTCTTCCCCAGCTGCGACTGGAGGGACAGCAGCTGATCCTGCATCTCCCTGCGGATCAGCGGGTCCAGGGCGCTGAACGCCTCGTCCATCAGCAGGACGTCGGTGTCCGCGGCCAGCGCTCGCGCGAGTCCCACCCGTTGCCTCATCCCACCGGAGAGCTGTGCGGGAAGGTGATCCTCCCAGCCGGCCAGACCGACCAGTTCCAGCGCCTCGCGTGCCTTGTCGAGCCGTTTCGCCTTCTCGATGCCTTTGACTCGCAGTCCGTAAGCGGCGTTGTCCAGCACCGTGCGGTGTGGGAAGAGAGCGAAGTGCTGGAACACCATGCTCATCGTGCGCTGGCGCATGTTCCTGATCTGCTTCGGCGACATCGTGGTGATGTCCTCGCCGTTCACGTACACCTGGCCGGAGGTGGCCGGAAGGATGCCGTTCAGCATGCGGATCAACGTGGATTTCCCGGAGCCGGAGAGGCCCATCACCACGAAGATCTCGCCTTCTTCGACCTCGAACGTGGCGTCGATGACGGCAGCGGTCACCCCGAATTCGGAGGCGTCGCCGCCGTTTTCGAGTGCATTGACAGCATCACGTGCACGCCGGCCGAATACCTTGTACAAATTCTCGGTACGAACAATGGGCAAAGTCTTCGGATCCTTCCCGGCGACCACGCTTATAACTACGAAGAGCAACCGGCCCTATACCCGTTAGAGCTAAGGGGGCTGCCGCGCCGCGTCGTAAAGTAGCGCCAAGTGATGGGAAAGCCAAGCGCGTGAAGTTGCCCACGAAACCAAAGGATTTCGCTGGCGTAACGATGCGGAAACTTTTTCTGGGGAATTGCGCCATGGGTAAGTATTGTCGTTAGGGTTGAAAAATTCGCTAAAATTCCGGGAGTCTTTCTCTCTGTTTGCCGGTGCGCGCGCCCGTGTGGGCGGGTCCTCTTCCCTTCCGGCTATCCGTAATGGACGGCTATTTTCCTGGAATCGTCGCTGGTCGAAGCGTTGTCTTTCTACTGCGAGCGGTGTGGTGTGGTAGTGCGTTCGACGCAGTCGGCGGTCGGGGTTTCGGGCCGATGGCGCGCCCTTCTTGCGCTTTTTTCGTGATCCGAGTCACGTCTTTGTGGAAATGTGTAGCCGGTTACTTGCTTCGTTACAGCGCGGATAGGCTCTCTCACGCTCGAAGTCGACTATCACGCTCCATGGACGCTCCATGGACGTCCACTGTCGCTCGGCAGGGTCCCTCGATCAGGGATGCCCAGTGGCTTACGGGTCGCTGCGGGCGGGCTGTCGGCTTTTCGACGTTCCCGCCAGTCTGCGCGGTCGATCCGACCGAATGCCGGTGAAAAAGACGTCCACAGCCGCCCCGTTGTCACGCACCCGGATGCAGGGTGTAACCCGCAGGGATTACTTAAAGCGCTGGTCAGGCGCACCCTTGGTTTACTCGGGCTGGATCGAAAGGGGTGGCATGACCGAGTGGCGTCAACAGGCTGCCAGCGCGGTCGAGGCCGAGCTCGAGCACGCGCGGCAATCCGAAGAATGGAGCTTGCTGGGCCCGCTGCGGCGGACCGATGACGGCGATTACGTCGTCGACCTGCGGGGACGACGGATTCGTCCGCTGAACGATATCCGATTGGCCGGTGCCGACGGTCCGAGGCAGGGTGCGGCGATACCGGCGAGCACGGTGTTCGAGCGGGGACTGCTGTGGTTGCGGGACGTGGGTCCGCTGCCGCCCGAATGCGACCGTGTGTGGGCACGCGAGATCACCCACGGTGAGGTGCTCGAACGGCTGGCGCGGGGACTGCGTGAACTCGGCGACTCGCCGCTGGCCGAGAAGTTCGCGAAGGGCGCACTCGACGCGGCGGGCGAGGATGCCTACACCACCTGTTTCGTTCCGGGCGTGCATCTGGTGTGGGGCCCTCCCGGCAGCGGGAAGACGCACGTCGCGGCCCGAGCGGCGGCCGAGCTGGCCCGGCAGGGCAAGCGGGTTCTGCTCCTCACCGCCGACGCCGCCTCGGTGGATGCCTCGCTGGCCGCCGTGGACCACCCGGAGCGCATCGGCCTGCAACACGACCTCACCGAGCTATCCGAAGTGGACTCGGCACTGCACCGGTTGGACTCACAGCTTTCCGGATACGACCACGAGGAGTTCCTCGCGGCCGAACGTCGCATCGAGAACGGGCAACGTGCCGCCGCGCTCGAAGCCGAGTTCTGCCGGGTGCGTGAACGGCACTGGGAAGCGGCACGTGATCTGTCCGTGGCCCGCGAGACACTACGCCTCGCCAGGCGAAACCATGATCGGGTGGCGAGCGAGCACGCCCGCCGGACCGAGGTCCGCGTTCTCACCCACCGACTGGCGAGGGTGGAGGAACGGCTCACCGAGATCCGGGAACGCATGCGAAGCCACAGCCTGCTGTATCGAGGGCGGAAGAACGATCGGCGCGAATTACGCGACGTCGAGAACGAACGACGTCTGCTCGTGTCCCGCATCGAGGACTGTCGACAGCGGGTCAACATGGTCTCCGACGACGTGCGGAGGCTCAAATCCGAACTCGACGACGCACAACGACGCGCCGACGAGCTGGAGCGGGCGGAGTCGGAGGTCCGGTCCCAACTGGAGCTGTTGCGCGACGAACTCGTGCGGCTGCACGCGGCCGGGATCGCCGACGAGTCCGACCACCGGTACTACGCCGGCTGCCTGCATCGGAACCTGCCGCAACTGCACGCGGAGCGGGAGGCGTTACGGGCACGCAGCAAGCATAGGGCCGCGTTGAGGGGACGCTTCGAGGAGCGGCTGTGGTGGATCGGTGAACACGGCTACGAACTGCGTTCCGAGGACGAGGCGTGGTGGTGGCAGACCGAGCCGGTGGTCGTCAGCACCATGGAAAGGCTCGCCCCGACCGGTCGCGGGTTCGACACGGTGTTGATCGACGACGCCGGTTCCGCACGTCTGTGCGACGTGTTGTTCGCCGTCGCGCAGGCTCGCGAGACCGCCGTGGTGTTCGGCGACCTCGCCCAACCGTGGCCACAGGTGCGGCCGGAATACCTGGAGCAGTTGCCCGAGGTCGGGCAGTGGGTGTTGTCGACACCCTTCAGCCACTGCGGCATCCTCACGCCGTCCGATGCGTACGCCCACCCGGGTTGCGCGGTGCTGCCCCAGCAGTACCGCGTGGGGCCCGCCATCCAGGCCATCGCCGACAACATCGGGTACATGGCTCTGGCGGCGGCCGAGAGGGGACACACCGACGTGGTGCTGCTCGACACGGCGGGAGAGCCGGTGGAACGCGCCGCGCTGGCGCGGTTGCTCGTCGAGGCCGTCGAGGACGGCGGTGCGGTACTCGTGCCGACGGACGAGCAGATCGACGAGTGGCGGCAGGTGTTGCGGGACACGCTCACCGTGGACGTCGGCACCGTCGCCACGGTCACCGACCACGAACTCGCCACGGTGGTGATCGACCTCACCACCGAGGGCTGGTACGACCGGGTGCGCTCGTTCCTCTCCGGCATCGCCCGTGCTCGTGACCGGTTGTATCTGCTGGCGGATTTGGAGGCGGTCACCTCGGCACCGACGGGAACGCCGCTCGGCGCGGTGAACGCGCTCTACCGGCAGGGCGGTCTCCAGGTGCGGAGGCTCGCTGAGGGGCTCATTCCCCAGCAGCGGCAACAGTCCGCTACCGATTGGACCGTGACGGTGATCGACCGAGCGACCTCGGATGGCACGATGACCGGGTGAACTGCCGAGCGGACCTGCGAACATTCCTCCGATCGTTGGACACGGAGACGCTGGCCGACCTCTTGTGCGAGCAGGCCGACCGAGACCCCGAACTGCGCCGACGACTCGTGGCGCGGGCCGCCATGGCCGACGGCGCTGCCGAGTCGGACGGCACGAGTGCCGAGACCGACAAAGAGACCACCGAGAGAGCCGACAGCACCCAGGCCGATATCGTGCAGCTCGAATCGGTGCTCGACACGGTGCAGCGGCTGCTCGACGCGGGGACCTCCGCCGATGTCGCCCCGCTGGCCAGAAGAACCGTGGACCGGATCGTCGCCGCGGCGAACAAGGGCGACGACCTACCCCCCGAACTCGCCGACCAACTGGGCAGAGCCGTGTCGTTGTACGCGCGGGCGTGCGTGGCACACCCGCCTCCGGCACGCGAACTCGCTGAGTGGCTCACCCGGCTCGCCTTCGAATGCCCGGGCTGGCCCGAGGCGTTTTTGGCGGACTTCGCCGACGCGCTCGGCGACGAGGGACTCGCCCATGTGCGTGAGGCCGTGGAGGTGACGCTTGCCGACACCGGTGCCGACGGCGGGAAGCGAGCGGACACGGCACGCGCGTTGCGGCTGGAGCTCGCCGAGATCACCGGAGACGTCGACACGGTGGTGAACCTGTTGGCCGAACAGTTGCCCCGACTCGACGTGAGTCTGCGGATCGTGCGGGTGCTGCGGGCCGCGGGACGGCACGCGGAGGCCATCGCCCACGCCGCGAAAGCCCTGGGTAACACCCCGGGCGGCCAGGGCGACAGCCGTGGCTCGGTGATCGAGGCACTTGAACGCGTCCGCACCCAGCAACCGCCTGTTGACACTTCCGACGTGGAGCGACTCCTGCGACAGGACCGCTGGGACGAGGCGTGGAAGGCTGCCGCCCGGTACGAGCCCTCCGACGTGATCCCCCTGTACCGCGAGCACGTCGAACGGCTCATCGACTCGCGTAATCCCCGGCTCTACGAGTGTGCCGCGGGGCAATTGCGCAGGTTGCGGATGCTGTATCGGCGTGCGGGCGCGTCTCGGGAGTTCACCAGGTACCTGACGGAACTGCTGGGTCGGCACCGGCGTAAGACCCGGCTGCTCGACGAGATCCGCAAGGCCCGCATCGCGCTGCCCAAAGCCGTCGCGGGGTGATCTCGGACCGTTCGAGCCGGGATCACCGTGTGGGTGTGTCGGTGCGCTGGGTGCGCCATATCCGGGTGTCGCCGTAGTCCAGAGCGACCGGGCCGAGGGCCATCGCGAGCAGGACGGCGATCCCCAACGTCGCGCCGACACACGTCAGAATGTCCCCGAGCATCGTGTTCCCCTCCGCACCGACTGGTTTTCTTGGGTTCCAGGCTCGCCGGAAGGCACCTTTCGGGGTATCGGCCAACCGGTTACAGCTGTCCGTGGAGGAGTCGGCCGATCGACCGACCCCGCCGTTAGGTGTGCGCTAGGTGTGCCCTGCGCCGAACACGTCGCCGAGAGCCCGGGTGAGGGTGCGTGCGGCTTTGGCAACGACCGGGTCCTTCAAGGTGTGTCGCCCGGCCAGCTCTTCGGCCAGTGTCTCCGCCGCGGCGCGGTCGCCGGCCGAGGCGAGGCAGCGCACCCCGACCTCCACACAGGTGCTCAGCCGACGTGGCGCGCGCATGCGGTGCCAGTCGTCGAGAGTGTGTTGGAGGAGCTTCGCCGCTTCGGGGATGCGGCCGAGTGCGAGTAGCGTGTCAGCCAACGCCGTGCCCGCCGAGGCCGCGATCCAAGTCGCGTGGGCATCCTTGGCCTGTGACCGTGCCCGCGCGAGTACCGAGGCTCCCTCGTCGAGGTCGGCCAGCGTTCGTGCTCGTCCCTCGGCGTAGGTGGCGAGGGCGATGTGACGGCCGGACCCCGAGGCGCGGGCGAACCGGGCCGCCACGTCGGCTGAGCGCAGCGCTTCCTGTCGGTGTCCGTTTCGGGTCGCCACCAGCGACAAGAAGGAGTGGGCGTCGGCGCTGCCGCAGTCCGGCACGTCGGCCAGGCCGATCAGTTCGTGACATGCCGACGCCGCGCGGTCGTCGTCCTCGAGGTCGTAGTAGACACAGATCAGGGTGTGCACGCCGGCGCAGCGTTGCTGCGGGGTGGTGGCGAGCTCCGCGGCTCTGGTCGCGAGTCGTAGCCCCTCCTCGGACAGGCCGCAACGCATGGCGGCGTCCGCGCCCGACGCCGCCGCGAGGGCGTGCCGGGACAGCCGAGGATCCGGGTCGCGGGCCACTTCCAGCTGCCACGGCAGCAGCCGCGCTCGCGGGCGGTGTCTCGTGAGCAGCCCGATCTGTCCGGTCAGTTCCGCCGCGAGGACGGGCTCCTCGGACACCGCCCACCGCAGTGCGGCGCACACGTCGTCCTCCATCCGACACAGCAGGGCGAAGCCCGCCGGGTCGTCGTCCGAGGCCGCAGCGCCGGTGATCAGGTCGGCGCACCACAGGGCGTGTCGCTGCCGAGCCTTGCGTTCGGATTCGGTGCCGGCGAATCGGCGTGTGACGAAGCGACGGACCAGGTCCGGCAGTCGATACCGGGTGCCGGCGTCGGTTTCGACGGACGTGAGCAGCCCCGTGCGGGTCAGCTCGGTGAGTGCGTTCTCCGCGTCGCCGTCGGTGTCCACCACCGACTCGGCCGAAGCGACGTCGATGTCGCCGCCGAACACCGTGAGCGAGTCCAACAGCTCCCTGCGCGACTCCGGCAACCGCTCGTACGACCACTCGACGAGGTCGGGCGGCCACGGCGACGGGATCGCCGGGTCGTCCGCGGTGGCCCGAGCGGCGAGTAACTCCACCGTCAACGGCAGGCAGGTCGTCCCGTTCAACAGGGTCCGGGCGAGTTCGGCCTCGCCGTCGTCCGCCGGGAAGTCGGGGCGTATCCGGCGGGCACGGTCGAGGAACAGCTTCCCGGCCCTGGACAGCAGCGGGTCGGGCACGCCGTCACGGGCCAGCGGCCCGAGCGGCAGCACTTGTTCGCCCGCCAGTCCCAGCCTGACCCGATTGATCGTCACGACGGTGACGTCCCGGCAGTGGGAGCGGAGTCGCCGCACGAGCGCGCGCACTGACGTGAGCAGGTCTTCACATCCGTCGAGCACCAGGATGTGCCGTCGGTTGAACAGGTATTCGGCGAGTGCCGCGGGCAGATCGTCGGTCGCGTCACCGGCTCCCCGCGAGTGCACGCCCATGGCGGTGGCGACCGTCTCGTACAGCTTCGTCTCGTCGCACGTGGAGAGTCGGACGAAGGTCATCGGAACGTCCGTGGTGGACAGTGCTTCCGACACCAATCGGGTCTTTCCGCAACCCGCGGGCCCGGTCACGGTCACTATCCGGTCGCGTTCGAGCATTGTGGACAAGCGGGCCAGCTCGTGTCCACGGCCGACGAAGGGCGTCCGGCCGGTGGGTTCGTGCGGCGGTGTGGGGTCCCGACCCGTGACGGCACGATAGGTCTTTCGTAGCTCGATGCTCGGTTCCTCGCCGAGCTCGTCCCTCAGCCGTTCGACGAGCTGGTCGTAGCACGTCACGGCGTCGGTGGTCATGCCGAGGCGATGCAGCGCCCACATGGCGTAGCCGCAGGCGCGTTCCCGGAGTGGCTCGGCCGACAGCAGGGCCAGCAGCCGGCCCGCCGCGTCCTCCACCGCGCCGACCTCCAGCTCGCGCGCGGCGAGATCCTCCACGGCGCGGGCCCGTAGCTGACGCAACCGCATCCCGTCGGGGTGTTCCCGCCCGTTGCGACGCAGGTCCGGCAGCGCCTCACCTCGCCAGAGGTGCAGGGCCCGTTCCAGAATGGCGATCGCCTCGTGGGCGGAGCACCAACGAGCGGCCTCCACCAGCCGTTCGAAAAGAACGGCGTCGGCTCGTTCGGCGGCGATCGTCAGCACACACCCGCCCGCCGACCAGCCGATATCGGCCTCGGGTGCCAGCAGCGTGCGCAGCCGCGTGATCCGCGTGTGGAGGGAGTCGAGTGGGTTGCTCGGCAGCTCGTGCGGCTCCCACGCCATGTCGATGAGTGTTTCGGCGGCGACGCTACGGCCCGCGTTCGCGACCAGCACCGACAACACGGCGCGCAGGGCCTTGTCGGTGACCGGCTGGTCGGCTCCACGCCTGATGATGCGGAGCGGACCGAGAACGCTGACGAATAGGTGGCCCGGGCCTTTCTTCACACGGGCTATGGTCAAGCCCTACCGAAGGGTTCTCCAATCGGACTCACCGGACCGAGTGAGCACTAGAGTTTGCGCAGGCGAATCCGGTTGATCGAGTGGTCGCAGTCCTTGCGCAACACCAGCGTGGCACGGGGGCGCGTGGGCCGGATGTTCTCCACGAGGTTCGGCTCGTTGATCGTCTTCCACAGGTGCCGCGCTTCGGCCCTGGCCTCGTCGTCGGACAGGTTCGCGAAGTGGTGGAAGTGCGACGCGGGGTCGACGAAGGCGGTGTGCCGCAGCTTCAGGAACCGGTCGATGTACCACCGTTCGATGTCGGCGGTGTGGGCGTCGACGTAGATCGAGAAGTCGAACAGGTCCGACACGGTGAGTCGTGGGCCCGGTTGCAGGACGTTGAGTCCTTCCAGGATCAGGATGTCGGGCTGGCGTACGACCTGCTCCTCGCTGGGCAGGATGTCGTAGGCCAGGTGGGAGTAGACGGGGGCCCTGACCTCCTCGGCACCGGACTTCACCTCGGTGACGAACCGCAGCAGCGCCCTGCGGTCGTAGCTTTCGGGAAAGCCCTTGCGGTGCATCAGCCCCCTGCGCACGAGTTCCTCGCGGGGGTAGAGGAAACCGTCGGTGGTGACCAGATCCACCCTCGGGTGGTCCGGCCAGCGGGCGAGAAGGGTGCGCAGGATACGGGCGGTCGTGGACTTACCGACCGCGACACTGCCCGCGATGCCGATGATGAACGGCACCTTGGTACCTCGGGTGTCCTCGCCGAGGAACGTGGTGGTGGCCTCGTAGAGTTGCTGTCGGGCCGCCACCTGAAGGTTGATCAGGCGCGACAGCGGGAGGTACACCTCCGCGACCTCGTTGAGGTCGATCTGCTCGCCCAGGCCTCGCAGCCGGTTCAGCTCCTCGGCGGTCAGCGGCAACGGTGTGGAGCGGCGCAGCTGCCGCCACTGGTCACGCTGAAGTTCGACGTAGGGGCTTCGCTCGCGGACCCGCGGCATCGGTTCACTCCTCGCCCGTCGTCTGCCCAGCGCGTACAACGCGGTTTAACCGAGCATTCAACGTCAGGTGCTCGACGAGCTCAACGAGCTGTGACGTTCTACACCACTATCGTGGCCTGGTTAACTTTTCGTGAGGTCAGCGGACCTTTGTGAACACTTCTTCCCACGCGGCGGCGACCTGCCGGGCGCACGTCGCCGGGGAGACCCCGCCGACGCCGGTGCCGAGGCCGGGCATGGCGATGGTCTCCACTATGTCCTTGAACCGCGTGCCGTGCTCGAATTGGCCATCCCGCCACAGCAGGAACACGGCTCGCGCGGCGAGGTACGGGTGCACGGTGTCGTCCGGTAGCCGCTCGCCCGGCCTGCGCATGGTCGGCGCGCTGATCAGCCATTCGGGCATGGCCTCGCCCGTCGGGACGACGACGGCCTCGCCGATCGGGAGTTCACCCCCGTGGTAGGCGAGGATGGTGCTGCGGACCTGCTGCTCGATCCCGGGGAACGCCTGCGCGTACAGAGCGTCGATCCCGCCCCGCATCCAGCCGTGGCTGTTGGCCGGACTCACCACGGCCTGTGCCGTGACGTCCAGCACGGAGCCCTGGTGGACACGTACCGGGTCTCCTACGGCTTCGGCGACGCTGCGCCAAGCGTGGGCGAGTGATTCGTCGAGCGCGCACAGCACGAGTTCGGGGACGCGAGGGGAGGCGGGTGTATCCGAGGGGTCCGAGGGACTCGGGTGGCCCGAGCCGTTCCGCATGTGCGTGCCTGATTCGGCGGTCACACCAATAGCATGGCAAAGAACCCACGTCCTGGTAACCGCCGCCCCTGAGTGACCAGTGGGTGAAACTCGTCTCACCACGTGTCCGCGTAGCCTTTGACGTATGTCACGTATCGCCTACTTCGGTCCGTCCGGGACGTTCTCCGAACAAGCCGCGCGCACGTTCGCCCAGGGGCGGGAACTGATTCCGGTCGAGACGATCCCGGCGGCTCTGAGCGCCGTGCGCAAGGGTGAGGCCGAGTTGGCGTGCGTGCCGGTGGAGAACTCGGTGGAGGGTCCGGTGACGGCCACGCTCGACGGGTTGGCCGAGGACTCTCCGTTGGTGGCGGTCGCCGAAGCGTTGCTGCCGGTCCACTTCACCGTGCTGGTGCGTCCCGATGTGGACACCATCCGCACCGTCGCCAGCCATCCGCACGCGCTGGCTCAGGTGCGGAACTGGTTGGAAAGCAACCTGCCGGACGCGGAGACCGTGGTGGCGTCCTCCACGGCGGCCGCCGCGGTGGCGGTGCGGGACGGTGAGTACGACGCGGCGGTCACCGCGCCCGCTGCCGCGGAAACCTACCCTCTGAAGGTTTTCGCCGAAGGCGTCGCTGACGTGCCCGACGCGCGGACCCGGTTCCTGCTGCTGTCGCCGCCCGGACCGCTGCCGGAGCCGACGGGTGCCGACCGCACTTCCATCGTGGCGGCGGCGGCGAACCGCACCGGCGCACTCGCCGAGCTGCTCACCGAACTCGCGTTGCGCGACATCAACCTGACCCGCCTCGACGCCAGGCCGATCAAGGGCAACTTCGGGATCTACCGGTTCTTCCTCGACTTCGAGGGTCACGTCGCCGAGGAGCGGGTCGGTGACGCGCTCGCCGCTCTGCGGCGACGTTGTGAGGTGCGGTTCCTCGGTTCGCACCCCCGCGCCGACGGCCCGCGCCCCGCTGAGCGGGACACGGCCGCCGACGAGCGGTTCGCCTCGGCAGCCCGCTGGGTGCAGGCCGTCAGGAATGGTGAGTCGGCGTGACCTCGTGATTACGCACCGCGAGCCAGGCCACCCCGGCCACTCCGAGTAGCAGCACGCCCGACAGCGCGAACGTCGCACTCGGGGTGCCCAGTACCCGAGTCGCGAGACCGCCGAGCAGCGCGCCGACGGGCAACGCGCCCCACACCACGGTCCGCCACACGCCCAGCACCCTGCCGAGCAGCTCCTCGGGCACCAACATGTGACGTGCCGTCGCCAGGATGACGTTCACGACCACGATGGCGGCGGCGAACAGGCCGAACAGCACGGCGGACACCACCGGCTGGGACACGAATCCCATCGCCAGGAAGGTGACGCCGCAGCCGACAGCCCCGGTCACGAGCGTGGGCCGACCTCCGAAACGGTCGATCAGTCGCGACGCCACGGCCGCGCCGCCCAACCCGCCGATACCGCCGGCGAACGCGAACGCGCCGTACGCGGCGTTGCTCAGGTCGAGGTCCTGCAACGCGTACAGGACGAGCTGTGCCTGGGCCAGTTCGCTGACGAGGCTGACCAGCCCCGCGACCACGACCAACCGCAACAGCAGCGGATTGTGCCGTAGCCAGCGCAGTCCCTCGGCGATGTCCGTGCGCACCGCGGTGGTGGCGGGGGCCGCCTGTCCGGACTCGTCCCGTCGGGGGTGGTAGTTGCCCGACATGGCGGCCAGTAAAGCCGCGCCCAGGGCGAAGGCCACCGAGTCCAGCAGGAACGGGAAGGCGGCGAACAAGGCGAACGTGAGACTGCCGACGGGGCCGCCGAGGAAGGTCTGTCCGACGATCTCGG
>NZ_DAHVQP010000008.1:0-3622 GCF_027317685.1 Saccharomonospora sp. | reverse complement strand
TTCACCCGCTGTTAAGGTCGGGATCACGATCTACGAGTAAGGAGTAGGACCGCGCCTAGGCCACGCCACGAGCCCAGCGACGTCGCGTCGGAGGTGTTCACGACCGGCGATCGCCCGAAGGGCGAGCACATCAAAGATGTGCTGACCACACTGGTACTCGAATCCCGCGACGGCTCGTTGCTCCCGTCGGAGCGCGCCCTCGCCGAGCGGTTCGGGGTAGCCCGCATGACCGTGCGCGGCGCCATGGAGGAGCTCCGGTCCCGCGGGCTGGTCCGCCGCGTGTCCGGTCGCGGCACGTTCGTCCAGCACCCCACTCTCACGCACTCGGAGATCTTCCGATCCTTCAGCGACGACATGCGCAACCGCGGGATGACGCCCGGTTCGCGCAGCTACCGGGCGCGGACTCGGCCAGCACCCCGCGACATCGCCGCGAAACTCGGCATCGAGCCCGGCGCACCGATACACGCCATCGAGCGGGTCCGCACCGCCGACGGCATCCCGATGGCGCTGGAGCGCACGAACCTCTCAGCTGATCGCTACCCCAGGCTGCTCAGCGTCATGGGTCGCGACGAGTCCCTGTACGACGTGCTGGCCAGGGTGTTCAACGTACGCCTGGAGTCAGCCGAACAGACGGTTTCCATCGCGCGCCTCAGCCCCGCCGAGGCCAAGCGACTCGAGGTTCCCGAGTACGACCCCGCGTTCCTCATCGAGCGGGTGGCGGTCGACAACATGGGCAACGTGGTCGAGTTCGGACGCTCGCTTTATCGCGGCGACCGTTACGCGATCCAGATGCACGTCAGCCGCCCGTCCGAGGCTTAGACCGCCGGCCCGCCACGTGCCGCGGGCCGTTCACGACCACTTGTCGGCCTCTCCCGTCGGTGCTACGTTCCGCCCACCAATACCGGTCTAGACAGGATCGCAGCATCGGAGGCGCAATGAGAATCAAGCTCGTAGCCATGGCCGCGACCGCGTGCGCTGCCCTCGCCGCACCACTCGCGGTCGCTGTACCGGCGACCGCCGAGGACACTCCCCCGCACCCGCAGGAACGGCAAGTCCGCATGCTGGACTTCAACTTCGCCGGCAACGGCTTCAACGGCGGTGACACGGGAGCACCCGTGACCGACGCGGTCCAGAAGATCTACAGCCAGGACGCGGAGATCATCGGCCTCAACGAGATGTGCTACACCCAGTGGGTCGCGCTTCGGGACCAACTGCAGGCGAAACCAGGCTACGGCGACCTCACCGAGCACGTCGTCGTCACGAACTACGACATTCCCAACTGCCACGACCCGGAGGTCAACCCCGAGGGGTGGTACGTCATGGGGCTGCTCAGCAAGTACGACTCGCAGCAGGTCATGTTCGGCGACACCCCGTACCTCGACCTCGGCTACCACTACCGCGAGCGCTACCGCAAGCTCGTGTGTGGGGATGTCGCCATCCCGGACGCGACCGCGGTGCGCGCCTGCGTGACGCACACCGAGGTTCCGCTGCCGCTGGTCGATGAGACGTCCTTCCCCGACGACCCCGACATCGCGGACGACCCGAACTACGGACGCTCCATCAACTACGCCCAGGCGGAGGTCATCGCCGAGGCGATCACGCCGATGACCAAGGACATGCCCGTGGCGTTGCTCGGCGACTTGAACGAACTGCCGTTCCTGCCTTCGCTGGACTTCTTCTACCGCAAGTGCGGCGGCAACGGCGTCTTCGCCGAGGTCGACAGCCGGGACCCGCGCTGGCCGATCGTGCGTCGCTTCAACCTCGGCCTCGACGCCTGCCCCCACCGCCAAGGCGAGTGGACGATGGGCGAAGAGGGGTTGCCGGACGACTATGACCAGCCCTACCAAAGCAACCGGAAGATCGATTACATTCTCGTGGACACGCGCCACTTCGAGGTCCGGCCGGACTCCGGTTGGGTGCTCGACACCCCGTTCTCCGACCATCGCATCGTCGTCGGCGACGTCACGCTGCGACGCTGAGGAGCCTGCATGAGTCACCGATGGAAAACAATTGCCGCCGCGGGCGTCGCGGCACTGGTCCTGCCGCTCGGGTTGGCCGCGCCGGCCACCGGCTCCGGCCCGTCCGGCGACGACTTCCGGATCCTGCCGTACCTGCAGAGTCCCAGTGAGTCCGGCATCCGCGTCACCTGGTTCACCGAGGACGGCGAACCGGGCGAACTGACCGTGCGCGGCCCAGGCATCCGCGGCGATCGCAGCTACGACGTCGCCGGCGAGCTGCAACCCGAACTCGCCTACACCGATGCCGAGCGTTCGGAAGAGATCCCCGGATTGGAGCAGGGCAGCTGGCTGCTCGGTCCGGACAATTACAAGCACACCGTCGAGATCGAGGGCCTGCGTCCTGGCCACCGTTACCGGTACACGGTGCGACAGGGCGACTCCACGGTGCGCGGCCATTTCGAGACCGCCCCCACGGCCGACGACTGGCGCGACATCCGGTTGATTGCCATGTCGGATGCCGAGACGTCGCCGGCGGGCCGGGTGCAGAAGCGCGAGTGGGTCGACGGCGCCATCGCCGACGGCGGGGAGTCGAGGCCGTCAGCCGCTGAGGGTTCCGAGTGGGATCAGGTCCACGGCACGACGACGAACTCCGGTGCGCGGGTTCTGCAGTATCCGCTCACCGAGGACGAGGGGTTGCGCGAGAACTTCGCCGCCGTTGAGAAGCGGTCGCCCGACGCGCTGTTGCTGGCCGGCGACCTCGTTCAGGGCGGCGGGTACCAGCCGGGATGGGACGAGTTCTTCGGCCTGCTGGCCGGGCCGAACGGCGACCTGCTCACATCGGTGCCGATCCTGCCCGCGTTCGGCAACTGGGAGAGCTTCGGCGCCATCAACGACGGCTACGGCACCCCGGAGGACCGGACCCCGGTCGTGCGGTCCAGGGCGAAGTTCCACGCCTACTTCGACTCGCCGAGCAACGGCAATCCGCAGCACCAGGACAACTACTACCGGGTCGACTACGGCCCCGTCACCGTCCTGACGCTGGACAGCAACAACGGCGAGCCGGATGACACCGCCGACAGCTACGCTCCCGAGGACAAGATCAGTGGCCGTGAGTACACCGGACCGGGTACCGACACCCAGGAGAACTTCACCCGCGAAGAGTACGAAGCCGCCGGTGGTACCGACCTGTCCGACTACAACCCGGGCAGCCCGCAATGGCAGTGGGCCGAGCAGCAGCTCCAGGACGCCCGGGCCGACGGCAGGATCGTGTTGGTCCAGTTCCACCACTCCCCCTACAGCTCAGGGGAGCACGGGCTGCCGATGAACCACGAGGAGACCTCGGGGCAGGGCGGCACCCCCATGCGGGTGTATCACCCGCTGTTCGAGGAGTACGGGGTCGCCGCGGTGATCTCCGGGCACAGTGAGATGTTCGAACGCAGTTTCGTCGACGCCGACGGCGACGGCGTGGGCGTGCACTACTACGACGTCGGAATCTCCGGCGACGGTCTGCGTGGGGTGCGGCACGAGGGCGGCCTGCTCGAGAACCCGCTGCTGAACTACAACACGTTCAGCCAGTGGACCGCCGACCAGAGCGAGCCGGAACTGTGGACGTCCGTCGGCGGGACGAAGCGACTGCTCGCCGGCGGAAAGCACTACGGTCACCT
>NZ_DAHVQP010000129.1:0-5947 GCF_027317685.1 Saccharomonospora sp. | reverse complement strand
GGGTGATCACCTTCGTCATGGCCGCCGGTGCGTACGCGCTGTTCGGCGGTGCCCGCGTGGTGGAAGGTGACACACGATGACCGGAAAACTCGTGCACACCGGCCAGGTCGTCATGGACCTGGTCATGCGCGTGGACTCCGTACCCGAGGCCGGCGGGGACGTTCTCGCCTCGACCACCACACTCCTGCCCGGCGGCGGCTTCAACGTGATGGCCGCCGCCGCCAGGGACGGGGCCCGCGTCCTCTACGCCGGAGCCCACGGCAGCGGCAGGTTCGGCGACCAGGCACGCGCGGCGCTTCGAGGGGAGGGCATCACCATCGCCCAACCTCCCACCGAGGACAGGGACACGGGAGTGTGCGTGGTCCTGGTCGACGACGACGGCGAACGCACTTTCGTCACCGGAACCGGCGCGGAAGCCGGACTCCCGCCTGACCTGTTGAAAACCGTCGAGGTCACCACCGAAGACGTGCTCTACCTCAGCGGCTACAGCCTCCTGCACGAATCGAACCGCGCCGCACTGCTCGGCTGGCTGCCCGACGTGTCCGTGGCCACGGTGCTGTTCGACCCGGGACCGTTGGTCGGTGAGATACCCACCGACGTCCTGACCCCAGTGTTGTCCAGGGTGGACATTCTAAGCTGCAACGCGCGCGAAGCCCGCGAATTGACCGGGCTTGCCGATGCCGTGTCGGCGGCATCCTCGTTGACGAAGCGCCTCGGTTCCGGTGCGGCGGCGATCGTGCGGGACGGGCCGGCGGGCTGTGCACTCGCACGAAACGGCGAGGCCCGGCACATCCCGGGGTTCCCGGTCACCCCGGTCGACACCAACGGCGCGGGCGACACTCATTGCGGTGTGCTCGCGGCGGCTCTGCTCGACGGTGCCGACCTCGCCTCCGCTGCAAGGCGTGCGAACGCGGCGGCAGCGATCTCCGTGCTCCGGCACGGACCGGCCACGGCCCCGTCCGGCTCCGAGATCGAGGAATTCCTGACCCGCCGCTAACCCTCCACGGCCCGGGTTGGGATGCCCCGGTGCGAGACGATCACATGGGCGGCCCCGTCTCGCGAATGCGGTGCGCTACTCGACGTGGTCGGCCAGAGGATCAGCGATGGTCGGACCGGAACGACGTTCTGCGAGTGGACGATCGCGGCGGGCGAGGAAATTACGTGACAACCGCACAGAACCGGGAACCCGAGCCCGTGACCAATACGGCACGGACGTCATCCTCGCCGGCCCGCACGGCCGTGGCTCGCAACTGACGTGCCAACGGCAAGTCCAGGGCGTTGGCCGCGTCGGGACGGTTCAGTTCCATCCGCGCGACGCCGTCGGTGACGGAGTAAGCCACGAACTCGGCCATGTCACACCCGCCGGAACAACGCGGCGAGCGCCTGACCGCCACCGATGCACATCGTGACGACCCCAGCTCCAGATCCCGGCGGACCAGATCCTTGGCGACCCGCAACGTCAGGATCGCGCCCGTGGCACCACCGGATGACCCAGCGCGATCGCACCTCCGTACGGATTGACCTTCTCCGGATCTAGCTTGGCGTCCCGGACCACGGCGACCGCCTGGGACGCGAACGCCTCGTTCAACTCGATGGTGTCGATGTCCGAGGGTACCGTGGGGTGCCGTGCCGGTCATCTCGAACAGTTTGTTCAACACCAACACGGGAGCGTAGCCCATCAGCTCCGGCTCCATCGCCGCGGTCGCCACCGCTTCGAGACTCACCAGCCCAGTCAGTCCTCGCTGCGTGGCCACGGATTCCCGGGCCAGAACGAGCGCCGCGGCACCGTCGTTGATGCCCGAGGCGTTACCCGCCGTCACCAAACCGCCCTTCTCGAACGCCGGGCGCAGCTTCGCCAGCGTCGTCTCCGGCTTCGGGTGCCCGTCCTCGGTCACGGTGAACGGTTTGCGGCCACCGACCTCGACCGGCGTGATCTCCTCAGCGAACACCGACTTGGCGGCCTCCGTCGCGGCGCGTCGCTGCGACGCGCACGCGAACTCGTCCCGCGCCTCGCGCGACACCCCGTACTTCCGGGCGACGTTCTCCGCCGTCACGCCATGTGGATGTCGGCGCCGCCCCAACGCAGTTGCATCGCCGCCGACCACACCGCCTGCAGGCCCGAACCGCAGAGCCGGTTGACCGTGTACGCGGGGGTCTGTTTCGGCAGGCCGGACTCGATCGCCACCCGGCGGGCGTTGTAGGCGTCGGGGCCGACCTGGCCGATGCATCCCATCACGACCTCGTCGATGTCCTCCGGGACGACACCCGCTCGCTGCAATGCGGCCTTGCCCGCGACCCCACCGAGCTTGTACGCATCGACGTCCTTGAACGCTCCCCGAAACCACCGACCGGCGTTCGCACACCGTCGACGATCAGGACCTTCTCTGCATCAGCTATGTCCGTCACACCAATCACACAGGCTCACCGAAAGCGCCGTCACAACAATCGAGCCGATGTCTCGCGACCCACCGAGATAGTAGGACGTCCAAACATCAAGGGAGTGCGAGATAGATCACATCCAAGCCGAAGGAGCGAGGTGGAAAGAGCTGCCGCACCCTCGGGAGCAGCTCGCCGACTTCTGTGGATCGAGTGGTCGGTTTCGTTCGAAACCCACCGGGTACCTCCAGCCGGGATGACCGGACAACACCTGCCGCCAGGGCGTCCGGACGAAGCACCGGACCCCATGAGTTCCAGGCCATTGCGGCACCCCGCTCATCGTCGACTCTCCGAGAAACCAAAGCCGGACACTCGAAAAACAGGACCACCGAACGCTGACTCGAATGCCTCCCGACACCACGCGCATCCGCTCAAGACAGTCGGAGACGGCCGGAAGAGTCACTCGAAGCGCCCACGCTCGACTGTGCGTGTACTCACAGGAACCCGACTCCCCAACACCGTCCAGTGCGGCTAAGGTGATCGCCGCGGCTCGAGGTGCCCCACGGCTCACGCCACGGGGAGAATCTGGGAAGTCCGGTGAAAGTCCGGCACAGGGCCCGCTGCGGTGACCCAGGCACTGACCTGGGAAGTCCGAAGACCGGCCTCGAACCGACCCCGGGCACAACCGTGTTCCGGGAAACACACGGCAGTTCGAGCGGGAGCCCTACATGCCTGTGCAGTACCCTTTTTCCGCCGTCGTCGGCTCCGACGACATGACACTCGCCCTCGCACTCACCGCGATCGACCCGTTCATCGGCGGTGTCCTGATACGTGGAGAGAAGGGCACGGCGAAGACGACGACGGTGCGCGGCCTCGCCGAGATCCTGCCGCCGGTGGCCGTCTACGAGGAAGACCGATTCTCCGTCGACCCGGACGATCCCGACGAGATCTCCCCCGACGGTCCGTTCGGGCCGGACACGACTGTGGTCACCCGTCCCGCGCGACTCGTCGAACTCCCTACGGGCGCCGGTGACGACCGGGTCACCGGGACTTTGCACCTGAACAAGGCCCTACGTGAGGGCGTCGTGGAATTCGAACCAGGCCTCCTCGCCCGCGCCCATCGCGGCCTGCTCTACGTCGACGAGATCAACCTGCTGCCTGATCACCTCGTCGATCTGCTGCTGGACGCGGCGGCCACCGGCCGTTTGAGCGTCGAACGGGACGGCCTCTCAGTCGAACACGCCGCCCGGTTCGTGCTCATCGGCACGATGAACCCCGAGGAAGGGGAACTCCGCCCCCAACTGCTCGACCGGTTCGGCCTGACCGTCGAAGTCGCCGCGCCCCGAGACCCCACCACCCGCGCCGAAGTCGTCCGGCGGCGCCTCGCCTTCGACGCCGATCCGGCCGGCTTCGCCGAACGGTGGGAAGCCGAACAAGACGCCCTCCGCGAACGTCTAGCCGCCGCCCGAGGCCTGGTCGACACCGTGGTGTTGGACGACGACACGCTCACGACCATCGCCGAGATCTGCGCCGCTTTCGACGTCGACGGTCTGCGCGCCGACCTCGTGACCGCCCGCGCCGCCGCGGCTCACGCCGCTTGGCAGGGGCGAAGCCACATCACGCGCGACGATGTCCGCGCTGCGGCTAGGCTCGCACTGCCGCACCGGCGCCGCCGCAATCCCTTCGACGAACCGGGACTCGACGAGGAACGACTCGACGAGCTGCTCGGCCCCGACGACCCCGGGCCTGACGGACCGGGCCCCGATGGCCCCGGCGGTGGTGCCGACGCCGACGATCAAGACACGACCAACGCCGGTGACGGTACGCAATCCGCGCCACCGTCAGGCGACATGCCTGGTCGGAACGAACGGAACGGGTCGAACGAGCCGGAGGAATCCCCGTCCTCAGAGCAGTCCGCCTCATCAGCCGGTACGTCCGTCGCGGCGGCAGGTCGACCGGGCCGGGCACCGCTCCTCGTCGTCCGTGGCACCGGGGAAGGCCAATCCGGACGCCGATCACGCGCCCGCACCCCACAAGGCGCGGTGATCGGGCCACGACGTGACGGCAATGCACAAGGTCGCCTCCACCTGGTGGGCACCATCACCGCGGCCGCACCACACCAACGACTGCGCGGCGGCCTCACCGATGGGCGTGGCCTGATCGTCACACCCGGCGACCTACGCCGCGCCGAAACCCTGGGCCGGGAGTCGAATCTGGTGCTGCTGTGCGTCGACGCCTCCGGCTCGATGGCCGCCCGTCGTCGCATGGCACAGGTCAAAACAGCTGTTCTCTCGCTGTTGCTGGACGCCTATCGACGCCGTGACAAAGTGGCGTTGGTGACCTTCCGCCGACACACCGCCGAGGTGACACTGCCGCCCACGAACTCGGTGGACGTCGCCTCCCGCAGACTCGCCGACCTGCCCGCCGGGGGACGCACCCCCTTGGCCGAGGGTTTGGAATGCTCGGCGGAACTGTTGCGGCGGGAGGCGCTCCGCGATCCGACACGCAGACCGCTGTTGGTGGTGGTGACCGATGGCCGGGCCACCTCCGGACCCGACCCGTTGGGCCGGGCTCACACCATGGCCCGGCATCTCGCCGCCACCGGTGTCTACAGCGCGGTGGTCGACTGCGAGACCGGCCGCTTCCGGATGGGACTGGCCGCACGACTCGCTGACCATCTTCACGCCGAGCACATCCCGTTGGGCGAGGTCACCGCCGACGGACTCACCGACGTCGTTCGCAGCGTCACCGCCCCGCGCCGGGAGGTGGCCTGATGCCCAAGGGCAAACCCCTGTTCGTTCCGAACGACGGCCTCACCACCCGCCAGCGACGTCACCGACCGCTGCTGATGGTGCACACCGGCAACGGCAAGGGGAAATCGACCGCCGCGTTCGGGCTGGCGCTGCGCGCCTGGAACCAGGGCTGGGACATCGGGGTGTTCCAGTTCGTGAAGTCGGCCAAGTGGCGTATCGGTGAGCAGACCGTCCTCGAGCGACTCGCCGCCCTGCACGCCGAGACCGGCGAAGGCGGGCCCGTCGAGTGGCACAAGATGGGCTCGGGCTGGTCGTGGAGCCGTAAGGCCGGAACAGAGGAGGACCACGCCACCGCGGCGGCCGAGGGCTGGGCCGAGATCAAACGTCGACTCGCCGCCGAACGCCACCAGCTCTACGTGCTCGACGAGTTCACCTATCCGATGCAGTGGGGCTGGGTCGATGTCGACGACGTGGTGGAGACCCTGACGAACCGGCCCGGCCGCCAGCACGTGGTCGTGACCGGTCGGAACGCGGACCCACGCTTGATCGAGGCCGCCGACCTCGTCACCGAGATGCAGCACGTCAAACATCCGATGGACGTCGGGCAGAAGGGCCAGCGGGGCATAGAGTGGTGAGACTTCCGCGCGTTCTCGTCGCGGCTCCCGCCTCAGGCCACGGAAAGACCACCCTCGCCACCGGCCTCATGGCCGCTCTGACACGGCAGGGACTCGCGGTCTCCGGCCACAAGGTGGGGCCCGACTACATCGATCCCGGCTACCACGCACTCGCCACCGGCCGTCCCGGACGCAATCTCGATC